>NZ_AUAG01000009.1:0-108495 GCF_000428605.1 Thioalkalivibrio sp. ALE19 | reverse complement strand
CACGTTCGCGTTGGCACCCCGGGTTTTCCGAGACAAGGCGCGTCGTGCAACGGGTAGTGGTTCTACCCGCAAGCGACGCAACGCCGGATCGGGGAACCCGGGGCGCCAACCCCGAAGGGGCTCGGCCGCCCGTTGTTGATCAAAACGGGCGCGCGCACGGCGTTGCGACTCCCTTGTGCAGAATGACTGCACAGCGGTCGCCGCGCCTTGTTCGCACGCAAAAGCGACTCGAGCGCGAACGTGCATATTGATCAGCGTTTCCCTAAGATTATGCATCTCTCAACAGACCTCCCCCGGCATGTTCGGTTTCCGCAAAAAGAAAAAGTCCGAAGACTCCGCGAACGACGCGACACCGGCCGCCGAGGAAAAACCGGCGCGCGGCGGGTGGTTCCAGCGCCTGCGCCAGGGCCTGTCCAAAACCGGCCAGGTGCTCAACGCCGATCTCGGCAGCCTGTTCCGCCGGCGCATCGACGACGAGCTCTTCGAGGAACTGGAAGAGCGCCTGCTGATGGCGGATGTCGGCCTGGAAGCCACGCAGAAGATCATGGACCGAATCACCGGCGAGGTGAAGCGGCGCGAGCTCGACAACGCCGAAGCGCTGATGGACGCGCTGGAAAACGCGATGATCGAGGTGCTGGAACCGGTCTCCGAACCGCTGACCCTGCCCGATGATCCGGGGCGGCCGTTCTCCATCCTGGTGGTGGGCATCAACGGCGCGGGCAAGACCACCACCATCGGCAAGCTGGCCCATCACTTCCGCGCCGACGACTTCTCCGTGATGCTGGCCGCCGGCGACACCTTCCGCGCCGCGGCGGTGGAACAGCTGCAGAACTGGGGCGAACGCAACGAGGTGCCGGTGATCGCCCAGGGCACCGGCGCCGACTCCGCCTCGGTCGTCTACGACGGCCTTCAGGCCGCCACCTCGCGCGGCATCGACGTGATGATCGCCGACACCGCCGGGCGCCTGCACACCCAGACCAACCTCATGGACGAAGTACGCAAGGTCAAGCGGGTGATGGGCCGGCTGGACGCGCAGGCCCCGGACGAGGCCCTGCTGGTGGTGGACGGCGGCACCGGGCAGAACGCCCTGAGCCAGGCGCAGCAGTTCCACGAGGCGCTGGGCCTGACCGGCATCGTCGTCACCAAGCTGGACGGTACCGCCAAGGGCGGGATGATATTCGCCCTGGCGGAACAGCTGGGCGTCCCGGTGCGTTTCATTGGCGTGGGCGAGAAGCCCGAGGACCTGCAGCCCTTCGACGCCCGCCGCTTCGTACGGGCCCTGCTCGGCCGGGACGACGACTGACCCGTCGATGATCTTCCTGCAGCGCGTCACCAAGCGGTTCGGCTCCCACTCCGAGGCCCTCAGTCAGGTCAGCCTGAAGATCGACCCCGGGGTGATGGCGTTCATCACCGGCCCGTCCGGTGCGGGCAAGAGTACGCTTCTGCGCCTGATTGCCGGGCTGGAACGTCCGACCCGTGGCCGCCTGCGGGTCAACGGCTTTGATCTCGATCAGCTCTCCGCGCGCGACATCCCGCAGTTTCGCCGCAGCATCGGACTGGTCTTCCAGGATCACCGCCTGCTGTATGACCGCCCGGTGTACGACAACATCGCCCTGCCGCTGGAGATCATGGGGTACCGGCGACCCGAGATCCGCCGCCGGGTGCGTGCGGCGCTGGACAAGGTGGGCCTGCTGCAGCGCGAGGGGGCACGGCCGCAGACCCTGTCGGCCGGGGAACAGCAGCGGGTCGGGATCGCCCGCGCGATCGTCCATCGCCCGTCCCTGCTGCTGGCGGACGAGCCCACCGGCAACCTCGACCCGGCACTGTCACGCGAGATCCTGGCCCTGTTCGCCGATTTCAACCGGATCGGCATGACCGCGCTGGTGGCCTCGCACGACCAGGAGCTGGTGGAACGCATGCCGCATCCGGTGCTGCATCTGGAGGACGGGCGCATCGAGGCCCGCGCACGCCAGGAGGCCGGCGCATGAACCGCGCCCGGGCCCTGCGCGACCGCCTGGGCGCCTGGCGCGAGGCCCACGCGGACGCCGCCCGGCGCAGCCTCGCACGGCGGCTGCAGGCCCCGATCATGTCCCTGATCAGCATCGCGGTGCTGGGGTTCATCCTGGCGCTTCCCGCATTCCTGTGGGTCCTGCTGGACAATGCGCGGGCACTCTCCGCGCACGTCGACCATGAACCGCGCATCGCGGTCTATCTGGAAGCCGGCGAATCCGGCGCACTGCAGCAGCACGCGCGGGAGCTGGAGCGGCTCGCGGATGTCGGCCGCGTGACGGCCGTCCCGGCCGAACGCGCCCTGGAGGACTATCGCGCCGACCTGGCCGACCCGGCCCTGCTCGACTGGATGGACGGCAACCCCCTGCCGGACACCCTGGACGTGGTGCCGCAGCGCAGTGATCCGGAAACGGTCACGCGCCTCGAGACGGCCCTGGCGGAGCGTTTCCCCGACGCTACGCTGGTCAGCGATGACGAGTGGGTGCGCCAGCTCAACGCGCTGTACCAGCTCGGTACGCGGGTCCTCACGATCGTCGCCGGCCTGCTGGGCCTGGGTGCCCTGCTGGTGCTGGCGCTGGCCAGCGCGTCGGAACTGCGCGAGCGGCGCGAGGAGATCACCATCGCGCGGATCAGTGGCGCAACCCACCGCTTCCTGCGCCGTCCGTCGCTCTATGGGGGCATCTATGGCGGGCTGGGCGGCGGGCTGTTCGCCGTGCTCCTGCTCTACCTCGGCACCTGGCAGGCGCGCGAACCGCTGGAGACGGCCGCCGGGGCCTTCGATATCGACTATGCCCTGCGTTTACCGGGCCCCGAGGTTGCGTTGGGCATGGTCATGGCGGCGGTTATCCTCGGCTGGGCGGGCGCACGTCTGGGCAGCGGACACGCCCTGCGGGATGCCCCTTGATCCCCGTGACCGACCCCGGGTTGAAATCGGCGGTGCACACCCCATATTGCGGAACTCCCGGAGGGTTTAGCACTCGAATGGTTTGAGTGCTAAAGTTGAAGCTGTTACGAAGGGAGGGATGCAAATCCATGAGTCAGGCACTGATGCCCCATCGCGCGGACATGCCCGTTCCGGTGGGCGATCTCAATCATTACATGCAGGCGGTATCGCAGATCGAGGTACTGAACGCCGAGCAGGAGCGCGAGCTCGCGCTGGAGCTGCACGAGCGCAACAACCTCGAGGCCGCCCGCAGCCTGATTCTGCACAACCTGCGGTTCGTGGTGCACGTGGCCCGCGGCTACAGGGGCTACGGCCTGCCGCTGGGCGATCTGATCCAGGAAGGCAACGTGGGCCTGATGAAGGCCGTGCGGCGTTTCGATCCGCACCAGGGCGTGCGCCTGGTCTCCTTCGCCGTACACTGGATCCGGGCCGAGATCCACGAATACATCCTGCGCAACTGGCGCATCGTGAAGGTCGCGACGACCAAGGCGCAGCGTAAGCTGTTCTTCAACCTGCGCAGTGCCAAGCAGCGCCTGGGCTGGATGAACCGCGAGGAAGTCTCCGCGGTGGCCGAGGACCTCGGCGTCAGCGAAGCGGAAGTCTGGGAGATGGAAAACCGTCTGGCCAACCAGGACACCAGCTTCGATCCGCTTCCCGAAAACGATGACGACGAACGGACAGCCCTCGCACCGGCACAGCGCCTGAGCCTGGAGGACATGAGCGACGACCCCGCCCGGGTGGCCGAGGAGGCCGACTGGGACGCGCATTACAGTTCGCGTCTGGGCGAGACCCTGGAAGAGCTGGACGAGCGTTCGCGCGACATCCTGATGCGCCGCTACATGGGCGAAAAGAAGGCGACCCTCCACGAGCTGGCGGCGGAATACGGGGTCTCGGCCGAACGCATCCGGCAGATCGAGAATGCCGCGATCCGCAAGATCCGTACGGCCTTCGCTGACTGAGTCTCGGATCCGCGCCCTTTCGCAGGGGCCGTGATCGAAAAAGCCCCCGGCGATTCGCGTCGCCGGGGGCTTTTGCGTTAGCGGTCTTTCGGTAACCCCTCAGCCGAAGAGGATCACCGAGAAAAAGCTGAACCACGACCAGACGACCAGGACAGCCGTGAGGGTCAGCGGGAAGTTTTCGAAGGTAAACCAGCCACCCATGACGCCACCTCAAGATCCATTACGTTTTCGTGGGCAAGATTAAGACGTTTCGGCGAGGGGCGCAAGGGGGTCAACCGTCGCGCGTGCCCGAACCGGCCTCCTCCGGGCGCCGGGAGGTCGGGGCCTGCCCGTCGGCCTCACGCCGCTCCTTCGCCGCCCCGCGCCCGCCGGACCCGCTGGCCGGGGGCTGCGTGGGAATCCTGGGGTCATCGTCGTCCATCAGGATACGGTGGGCCGGCCCCTCGAGGTCATCGTACTGTCCGGAGCGGATCGCCCACAGCAACAGCAGTCCGACCACCAGGGCGAACAGCATGGCCAGCGGAATGAGCAGGTACAGGATGTTCATGCCTCCAGTGTACGGAGGCAGCCGCGGGCGTCAAAGCCCCGCGCGGGGACCGCTCAGGTCGAGTCACGCGGGCGCGGCGGCCGCAGGCGCAGGGCGTTGCCCACCACCAGCAGCGAACTGAGCGACATCCCCAGCGCGGCCAGCCACGGAGTCAGGATGCCCGAGGCGGCCACGGGCAGGGCCACGACGTTGTAGCCAATGGCCCAGATGATGTTCTGCCGAATCACGTGCCGCGTCGCCCCGGCCCGCTCGAACACGCCGGGCAGGCGGTCGAGGCGATCCGACAGCAGGATCAGGTCCGCGCGGGTGCGCGCCAGGCTGCTGCCGCCACCCATGGCCAGGGATACGTCGGCCCCGGCCAGCACGGGGGCATCGTTGACCCCCTCGCCCGCCATCAGCACGCACTCGCCACCTGCCTGACGTTCGCGCACATGGGCCAGCTTGTCGTCCGGCGACAACCCCCCGTGGGCTTCCGTGATCCCGAGCCGCTCGGCGAACCTCGCCGCCGCCTCGGGCCGGTCGCCAGTCAGCAGGACGACCCGCAGGCCACGCTCCTGCAGGGCCCGCACCGTGGCCGCGGCCTCGGCACGCGGGGTGTCGGCAAGCCAGAAGGTCGCCACCACTCGGCCATCCACCGCCAGCCACACCGGTGAGGCCAGGGGGTCGGGCGTGGTGTTCGAACCGGTCGGCGGTGTGGCGGGCATCAGTGACGCTCCGCCGACGGCGACGTGATGCCCGTCGATCGTTCCGGTCAGGCCTTCGCCGGGGTGATTCTCGACCCCGACCGCGACCGGCTGCCCGCCCGCCTCGGCGACCAGCGCGCGCGCCAGGGGGTGTTCGGAATGCCGCTCCAGGGCCGCGGCCCACGCCAGCGCACGCTCGGGATCGAATGCCGGGTCATGGACCTCGGTCGCCACCCGCCGGGGCCGGCCGTCGGTGAGCGTGCCCGTCTTGTCCAGACACACGGTGGTGACGCGTGGCAGGACCTCCAGCGCAGAGCCCCGGGTCAGCAGAACGCCGTCGCGCGTCAGCGTCCCCGTGGTCGCGGTGAGCGCCACCGGCGTCGCCAGGGCGAGGGCACACGGGCAGGTCGCGACCAGCATGGCGACCATCACCCACAGGGCGCGGGCCGGGTCGATCAGGAAATACCAGACAAGCCCGGCCAGCAGCGTGAGGATCAGCACCGCGGCGACGAACCACCCGGTACCGGCCTCGGCCATGCGCGCGACCCGCGGCTTTTCGGTCTGCGCCCGATCCAGCAGTCGCTGGATCGCCGCCAGGGTGGTCTCCGCTCCGACCCTGCGGACCTCCACCACCAGCGGGCTCTCGACGTTCACCGTGCCTCCGACGACGTCGGTACCGGCACTGGCCGGGCGCGGCTCGGGTTCCCCGGTCAGCAGGGCCCGGTTGACCGTCGATCGCCCGTCCACCACCACGCCATCCGCAGGCACGGATTCACCCGGGCGTACCTGCACCCGATCGCCGGGCTCGAGCTCCGCCACGGGCACCGACTCGGTTTCGCCATGGTCGGTGACCCGGCGTGCGATCGCCGGGACCAGACGGTCCATGCGATCCACCGCTTCGCTCGCATGCTGGCGCGCCATCAGCTCGAGGTAACGCGAGGTCAGCAGGAAAAAGACGAACATCACCACCGACTCGAAATAGACATGCTCGCCGGTGCCGGAGAACACCGCCCACAGGCTGGCCAGGTAGGTCGCGATGATCGCGATGCTGACCGGTACGTCCATACCCAGTTGTCGGTGCCGCAGGTCCCGCCACGCGCTCTGATAGAACGGAATCGCGGAGTACAGCACCACCGGTGTGGCGAATATCGCGGCCACCAGGCGCATGAAATCGATGATCGACTCGTGCTGCGGATCTCCCTCCCCCAGCCACAGGGCCACGGCGAGCATCATGACCTGCATCATGCCGAGGGCAGCAACCCCCAGGCGACGCAGGGCGAGCCCGCGCTCGCGGGCCAGCGCCTGCTCGCGTGTGCCGGGGTCGTAGGGATGGGCGCGATAACCGATGTCCCGGATCGCACGCAGGATATCGGACAGCGCCAGACGCTCGGGGTCCCAGGTCACCCGGGCCCGATGCGTGGAGTAGTTGACGCGGAATTCCTCGACGCCGTCCAGTGCCTGGACGTGGCGCTCGTTCAGCCAGACGCAGGCCGCACAGGTGATGCCCTCGAGGATCAGCGACGCCTCGCGACGTTCACCGGAGGTGGCCTCGCGGGCCGTCACGAACTGGCGCTGAACCGCCGGGGCGTCAAACAGTTCGAGCTCGCGCAGCTCTTCGGGGACGATGCTTTCGCCCGATGCGGCCGGCGCCGCGGTGCGATGATGATAATACGACCCCAGGCCGCGCTCGATGATCGCGCCCGCAACGGCCTGGCAGCCGGGGCAGCAGGTGGGGCGACAGGTGCCCTCGAACTCCACCGGGTAGTCGGCACCGGGAGGCACCTCGAGACCGCAGTGAAAACAGTGCTCCTCCGGCGCCGCCTCCGACGGGGCCGGTTCGTTCACCGCATGCTGGCTCACGACAGGGTCAGACGCATGGCCTCATCGGGACCCGCGCCGTCAGCCCGAGTGACCGTGAACGCGCGTGTTCGCCTGCTGTTCGACCTGCGCCCCGTCGCGTTCGACGAAGAAGCGCAGATCCCAGCGCCCGGCCTCGGGAAGTGCCACGTCGACCTCGTAGAATCCGTCACCGCGTTCGCGCATGGCGAAGGGTTGATCCTTGCGATGGTCGGCGAGCCAGAGGAAGGTACCCGTGACCTCTGCCCCTTCCAGAGGCCGGCCCTCGGCGTCGCGGACCTCGACCCGCAGGGTCTCGGTCTCCCCCTTGCGGGGCTCTCCCAGCCAGCCCTGCCGGATCTCCCAGCCGCGCGAAGCCTGTTGCTCCAGTTCGCTCATGCGATGCACCGCCAGCGCCTGGTCGCGATCCTCGAAGCCGTCGACCAGCCCCGGAAACGCCGAGGTCACGCGCTCCACGGGGGCGTCCGGCTCGGGCAGCAGGGTACCGATGAAACGGTCCGGCATGCCATTGTGCGCGAGGGTAATCAGCACGGCCTGAACCGTTGCAATGATGGTGAAGAACCCGACGATCACCATCGGCGCCCAGTGCAGACGCCCCACGTGGGCCTTGCCGGCGGCCGCCTCGGCCTCCTTCTGGCTGAACACGATCCCGAGCCCGTAAGGCACGATCACGTACAGCGCCAGATGGATGGCGAAGACATCCGCCCCCTGCCAGGTAAGGATGGAAGCCGGGATGAACACGAACAGCATGACCGCCACCACGACGGCAGCCGCGTGATAGGCGCGCAGGCGCGTGAAGCGGTAGATCAGGAAGAACAGCAGCGCCAGGGCGGCACTGCCCAGGCCAAGGGTAATAACCAGGTTGCTCATGATGCCTTCAACGTCCACGGGGACGGGGTTGCGTCCGGTGTTTGCGAACCCCGGCACATCCGTTTGCCGGGGTAGAGGTCCGCCCTCCGGTCAGCGCGCGTAGCTGAACTGGGAGCCGATGGTGTAGGGGTCGATCCGACCCTGACGATCCGTAATCACGAAGTCGAACGGGATCCGGGATCCGGAGGCATCCGCCGGAACATCGTAGCGCACTCGCGCCAGCACCGTCAGGCGTTCGCCCGGCTCCAGGCGGATGTCCGACACCTGCCCCAGATCCAGCGTGGCACCGTCCAGGCCATCGATCCCCAGTTCAAAGTCGAGCACTTCCTGACTCGTATTGTTCAGGCGGATTTCGTAGGAGTTCTGGATCTGGCCGTCCGACATCTGTACGTAGAGGGGCTGGCGCACCTGATTCACGTTGGCATCCATCGGCGGACGATCCAGGATGCTCGCCACCAGGGCCCCCAGGATGACCAGCATCACCGCCCCGTAACCCACGGTCTTCAGCCGGATCGGGTGCGTCTTGCCACCTTCCAGCTCGCGTTCCGAGGTGTAGCGGATCAGGCCGCGGGGCCAGCCCTGCTTGTCCATGATCGTGTCGCAGGCATCCACGCACAGCGCGCAGTGGATGCACTGATACTGGAGTCCGTCCCGGATGTCGATCCCGGTGGGACACACCTGCACGCAATAGCCGCAATCAATGCAGTCGCCGACACCCGCCGCCTGGCGCTCCTCGCGCGTCTGGAACCCCTTGACCGGCTTCGCCCGCCCTGCCGAACCTTCGCCGCGGTTCTCGTCGTAGGACACAATCATGGTGTCCTTGTCGAACATCACGCTCTGGAACCGCGCGTACGGGCAGATAAAGGTGCAGACCTGTTCGCGTGCCAGCCCCGCTGCCGTGTAGGTGGTGGCCGTGAGGATGCCCGCCGTCACATAGGCTGCAAACACGGCCTCGCCGACGAAGAACTGCTGCACGATGGTGGGCGCGTCACCCCAGTAGAGGACGAACCCCAGTCCGGTGGCAAACGCAACCAGCAGCCACGAGGCGTGCGTCGCGGTGTATTTGAGGATCTTTTCGCCATTCCATGGCTGCTTCGACAGCCGGATCCGCGCGGGCCGCTCACCCTGGATCTTCCGCTCCAGGAACATGTACACGTCGGTCCACAGCGTCTGGAAACAGAAATAGCCGCAGAACACGCGACCGGCCAGGCCGGTCACAAAGAACAGAGTGACGGCCGCCAGCATCAGGAAACCGGCCAGCCAGAAAATATCCTGGGGATATACCACGAGATCGAACAGGAAGAACTGGCGACCCGGGATATCGAAGAGGATGGCCTGGTTGGGGCCGTACTCGCGCTCCCAGCGGATCCACGGAAGCAGGAAATAGACGCTGTAGGCGACGAGCAGGATACCGGTCTTGAGGTTGCGGAACCGCCCTTTAACCGAACGCGGATGGATCGGAATACGGGCTTCGTACATCGGCTGCTGTTCCGCCATCAATGCCTCCCGGGGAACGGCCCCGGATCAGGGACGCCGCGGGTCCGGTGTCCCATGGGATTTCGATCATTAACAGCTAATGAGGGTGCGAGGTCAAGAACCTCGCACCCTTGCGGTCGGATATCGACGCGGTAGAAGGGCAGCGGGCTTACTGCCCGCCACCGAGGGAGTGCACGTAGGCCGTCAGGATCTTGATCTCTTCATCCGACAGCCGATCCGCGAAGGCCGGCATCTCGCGCTGGGCACCGTTGCGGATGAAACGCGCCACCTGACGCTGACGCTCGCCATCGTCGGCGGCACCGTGGACGTCCACCAGACCCCAGATGTCATTGGTCAGGTTGGGCGCACCCTGGGATTCGAGCCCCTCGCCGCCGGTACCGTGGCACTGGAAGCAGCCGCCGTCAGTGCCGGTGAAGATCCGCTCGCCCGCCTCGACCGCGGCCGGATCCATGTCGTAGCCGTTCATCGACAGGACGAAAGCGGAGACGTCATCCAGCTGCTGGTCCGAAAGGATGCCCCGATAACCGGGCATGTAGCCCAGGCGTCCCTGAACCAGGGTTTCTTCGATCTGCTCCACCGTGCCGCCCCACTTCCAGTGGTCGTTCCGCAGGTTGGGATACTGGCCGATCACGCCGGCACCGCCCACCTGATGGCAGGCCGCGCACCACGTGCCGAAGGAACCCTGGGCGTAGGCGTTCACGAAGCTCATCGCGTCCGCGTCCTGCAGGATTTCGGCGTACTCCATGCCCGCAACCTGTTCCAGCATGTTGCGCTGGCGCACGGCGTACTCACCGGTCTGCATGTCCCGGTAGAACAGCGCCCGGGTGTTCCAGTGCGTGGTGACCTCCTCGCCGTCCTGCTCGTAAGTCACCGAGGCCAGCCCCTTGGTAAAGGTGTCGCCGATCGGCCAGGCCGGGTAGAGGACCCAGTAGACCAGGGCGAACACGACCGTGGCGTAAAAGCCCCACAGCCACCAGCGCGGCAGCGGATTGTTGTATTCGGCGAGGTCCTGGTCCCAGACGTGACCGGTGGTTTCCACCTCACCCTGACCCGGTTTGCGATTGTCCTGTGTGCTCATTGCTCGTCACTCTCGGTTTTGTCACGCCGGGACGTCGTCGGCTCCCGATGTGAATCATCATCATCCAGAGGAATGTAGCGATACGTCTCGAATTTCCGTGCACGCCGGGGGCTGGCGAACAGATAGATCACCACCCCGACGAACGTGCTCATGAACAGGATCAGGGCCAGGGTCTTGCTGTTGCCCATGTCCTGGATCCATTCCCACAAACTCAGCATGACGGAATCGAGCTCCCTGACGGCTTACCGGAATTCGGCAAAGTGGCCGTCATCGTATTCACTGAAATCGACCATGGTTCCCAGAACCTGCATGTAGGCAACGATGGCGTCCATTTCGGTAATGGTTGCGCTGTTGCCGTCAAAATTCTCGGCCTGGGCCTGCTCGATCAGGTTTTCCTCCGCCCGGTTGATGTCGAACATGCGGGCGTGTTCTTCGCCGTACTTCTCGACGTTACGCTCGTACTCCTCTTCCGTAAGGGAGTAAGGAACGCCCACGCGCTTCAGGGCAATCATCCGGTCCTCGAGGTCGGACATGTCCAGAGGCGTCTCCGCCAGCCACGGGTAACCCGGCATGATGGATTCCGGCACCAGCGACTGCGGGTCGATCAGGTGCTGGACCTGCCACTCGTTGGAGTACTTTCCGCCCACCCGGGCAAGGTCCGGGCCGGTCCGCTTGGACCCCCACTGGAACGGATAGTCGTACTGCGACTCGGCCGCCAGCGAGTAATTGCCGTAACGCAGCATCTCGTCACGGAAGGGCCGCACCATCTGCGAATGGCAGGCGTAGCAGCCTTCCCGGATGTAGATGTCGCGCCCCCGCTGCTCCAGCGGGGTATAGGGCCGGACGCCATCCACCTCTTCGACGGTGTCGTCGATGTAGAACAGCGGGACGATCTCGACCAGGCCGCCGACACTGATGACGGCCAGAGTCAGGACGATCAGGAGTCCGGCGTTAGTCTCTACGCTTTCGTGCTTCATGATTCCTCTTCTCCCCTGATCAGGCCGTGCGGGCTTCGGCTTCGATGGCTTCCTGACGGGCACGGGCTTCCGCCTTGATGCCCGTGCGAACCGTCATGAAGATGTTGAACGCCATGATCACCATGCCCAGGAGGAACAGACCGCCGCCGATGGCACGCACCACGTACGGCTGATGCAGGAACACCACGGACTCGGTGAAGGTGTAGGCCAGGTTCCCGTACTGGTCGAAGGCGCGCAGCATCAGGCCCTGACCGATACCGGCCACCCACATCGCAGTGATGTAAAGCACGATGCCGACGGTGGCGAGGAAGAAGTGCACGTACACCAGCTTCAGGCTGAAGAGGTTCACGTTCCACAGCCGCGGGATCAGGTGATAGAGCGAGCCGAAGCTGATCATCGCCACCCAGCCCAGGGCACCGGAGTGCACGTGGCCCACCGTCCAGTCGGTGTAGTGGGACAGCGCGTTCACGCTTTTCAGCGACATCATCGGACCCTCGAAGGTCGACATGCCGTAGAACGCCAGCGCGGTGATCAGGAACAGCATGATCGGGTCGGTGCGCAGTTTGTCCCAGGCACCGGACAGGGTCATGATCCCGTTGATCATGCCGCCCCAGGACGGCAGCAGCAGCAGGATGGAGAAGGTCGCCGCCAGGGTGGAGACCCAGTCCGGCAGGGCCGTCCAGTGCAGGTGGTGCGCACCCACCCACATGTACAGGAAGATCAGCGCCCAGAAGTGGATGATCGACAGCTTGTACGAGTAGATCGGACGGCCGGCCTGCTTCGGCACGAAGTAGTACATCATCCCGAGGAACGCGGCCGTCAGGAAGAAGCCCACCGCGTTATGGCCGTACCACCACTGACGCATCGCGTCCTGCACACCGGAGAACATCGGGTAGGACTGCGGGTTGAACAGGCCCACCGGCACTTCGATGTTGTTGAAGATGTGCAGCAGCGCGGTCGCAAGGATGAACGACATGAAGAACCAGTTCGCCACGTAGATGTGCGGCTGGTTGCGGCGCAGCAGCGTCATGGTGAAGACCAGGAAGTACACCACCCAGGTCACCAGGATGATCAGGTCGATCTGCCAGTTGAACTCGGCGTATTCGCGACCCTGCGTGATCCCGGCCATGTAGCTGATCACGCCCAGGATGAGCGCGAGGTTCCAGCCATAGAACGTGAAACTGGCCAGGGAGTCGTTCCACAGTCGCGCGTGACAGGTGCGCTGAACGACGTAATAGGACGTGGCGAACAGGGCGTTACCCCCGAAGCCGAAGATCACCGCCGTGGTGTGCACCGGGCGGAAGCGCCCGAAGGTGATCTGCGCGATGTCGAAGTTCAGGAACGGCCACGCGAGCTGCGAGGCAATCCAGACCCCGGCGGCCATGCCGAACACGCCCCAGAGGACGGCGGCAACCGCGAACTTCTTGACGATCGCGTAATTGTACTGCTCGGTTGAAGCGACTGACGCTGCGGGTGCGGCACCCGCGGTAGTGGCTGCTTGTGACATGACTTTTCCACCTTGCTGCGGGGAACACGAAGGTCCCGATGGATCGGGGGCTCAGAACTCTACCCCATTACCGGTCGACAAAAAAAACCAAGACCACCCCCTGCAGTCGGACATTCGTTCGAGAGCAGGGGAACTTTCTGGCCGCTGAAGGATACACCGGCGGATACCCCTGACGCGAGAGTGCACCGAGTGATTCCACTCGGTGTTGAGGCAAATCACGCACCCGCGATTTTTCGCGGGATTTTCGAGGGAGTGCGAGGGGCGGACGTCAGGAGACCGGCCGAATCGGGATGGTGCGCCCTTCCGGCGCGCGCGGCGGGGGCGCATCCGGCACCCAGGCGTGCCCGTACACGACCTCCCAGGTCGCCGGCAGGCGGCCTTCCACGCCGAATCGCTCGGCGTAGGCCTCGGCCACGGCCACCAGGCGCCGGGGGCCGGTAAGCCCGCGGCCACGCCCGGCCAGGGCGTTGCGCACCCCCACACCCCGCAGATCGCGCATCAGTCGGGTGAGATCGGGATAGGTCAGGGTCAGGGTTTCCTGATCCATCACCGGGTCGGCGAAGCCTGCGCGCACCAGGGCATCGCCGATGTCGTGCATGTCGATGAAGGCATTCACGTGGGCGGCCGCACCGCCGTCCACCGCAGCGAACGCCTCGCGCAGCTCGCTCAGGGTGGCCGGGCCGAAGGTGGTGAACATCCACAGGCCACCGGGCGCCAGGATCCGGCGGACCTCGGCAAACGCGCGATCCAGACTGCTGCACCACTGCAGTGCGGCGCTGGAGATCGCCAGATCCTGCGAGGCGTCGGCCAGCGGCAGGGCCTCCATGTCGGCACACAGCACCCGCGGGCGCCGCAGCCAGCGCCCGCGCCGGCGGGCCCGCTGCAGCATGGGCGGCGCGAAGTCGACCCCGGTCAGACGGGCGCTGCGATAACGGCGGGCCAGGTCGTCGAACGATTCGCCGATCCCGCAGCCCAGATCGATCACGCGTTCCGGCTGCATGCGGATCAGGTCCAGGCGTTCGAGCAGGCGCCCCTGAACCTCGCGCTGCACTGCCGCGTGCGTTGCGTAGTCGGCAGCGGCGCGGGCAAAGCCTTCACGCACCCGTGCCTTGTCGAGTTCGAAGCCGGAAGGGTCGATGTCGCTCATGCGGGGATCTCCGCCAGCGTTGCATGGATGAATTCGGCGACCGTATCGGGCGCCGCCAGCGGCAGGGCGTGCGGACCGGGCACCCGCCGGATGCGCGCCCCGGGCACCCGGGTCGCCAGATGCCGTTCCAGACCCGGCGGGATCAGGGCGTCGTCTTCGGCCAGCAGCGTGGCCAGCGGCAACCCGGCGCCCAGATCGCCACGCCGGTCCGCATCACGCAGCGCGGCGAGCCCCGCCGCCAGGGCCTCGGGTCGCGCCGCCGCCGCTTCCAGCCCGCCGCGCAGGGAACGCGCGAGCGCGGCGGGCTCCTGCGCGCCCCGCGCGCACAGCGCAGCAAACTGGCGGCGCAGGCGTCCGGTGTCGCCGCCGAGCAGACGGGCAAAACCGTCCAGCTCGCGGGGATCCATTGCCTCCGGCCAGTCCGCCGCGCGCACGAAGCGCGGACTTCCCGCCACCAGGATGCGTCCCCGCGCATGCGCGCCCCGGACGGCCAGCGCGGGCAGTGCGCCCAGCGACCAGCCGGCCCACACGGGACTCTCGAGATCGTCGGGCAACCCCGCCACCAGCTGCGCGGCGACGGCATCCGGATCGGCCAGCTCGTCACCGCCGCCGGCGGCGCCATGGCCGGGCAGGTCCGGGGCATGGATCCTCCCCGCGTACCCCCGCGCCCGCAGCGCACGGATCACGGGCTCCCAGACAGCGCCCGAGAATCCCCAGCCATGCAGCAGAACCAGCGCGGGGGCGCTGCCGTCGCTCACGAGCGCCCCCTGCCCCGGCCACGCCCCGTTGCGTATGATGGGCCCGCATCCGCCAACCGGAACCGCTCCACCATGCTCAGCGCCATTGCCATCGTCCTCGCCTATCTGCTCGGGTCCGTATCCAGCGCGATCCTGGTCAGCCATGCGCTGCGGCTGCCCGACCCGCGCACCAGCGGCTCGCGCAACCCCGGGGCCACCAACGTGCTGCGTACCGGCGGACGCACGGCGGCCCTGATCACCCTGCTGGGCGACGTGGCCAAGGGCTGGCTGCCGGTCTTCATCGTCCTGCAGTGGACGGACCTGCCGGGCTGGGCCGCGGGTGCCGTGGGCCTGGCGGCCTTTCTCGGCCACGTCCTGCCAGTGTACTACCGCTTTCAGGGCGGCAAGGGTGTCGCCACCGCGCTGGGCGTCCTGCTGGCGCTGAACCCGCTGGTCGCCCTGCTGAGCGCGCTGACCTGGCTGGCGGTCGCGGCGATCTGGCGCTATTCCTCGCTGGCGGCGCTGGTGGCCGCCGGCGCGGCGCCGCTGTACCTGGCCTTCGCCCCGGGCGAGCCGGATTTCTGGATCGTCACGCTGGTCGCGGTGATGGCCCTGATCCTGTTCATCCGCCATGACGAAAACATCCGGCGGCTGATGCGCGGCGAGGAATCCCGCATCGGCGAGAAGAAAAAGCCCGCCTCCGGGGAAGACGACGCCGAAGAAGACGGCTCCGCGTAGGGCGGCTGCGGCCCGGCTTCAGCCGGTCAGCTCCGCCAGCGGCCAGCGCGCCCGGGCATGGATGACCGGGCTGCCGGCGTCGTCCACCGCCTCGGCGGCGCGCCCGGTCTGCAACCGGCGCAGGCCGGCCAGCGCGATCATCGCTCCGTTGTCGGTGCAGAATTCCGCCCGCGGAAAATGCACCGGCACACCGCTCTCGCGCGCCATGCGCTCCAGACCCGCGCGCAGGGTCGCGTTCGCGGCCACCCCGCCGGCCACCACCAGCGCCGGCGCACGGCTCTGCTTCAGCGCACGCCGGGTCTTCTCCACCAGGGTCTCGCTGACCGCCTCCTCGAACGCCCGCGCGACATCCGCCGGGGCGTGTCCGCCCTTGCGCACGGCCGTCAGCACCGCGGTCTTCAGCCCGGAGAAGCTCATGTCCAGACCGGGCCGGTCGAGCATCGGCCGCGGCAGGCGCAGCGCATCCGCCTCTCCGTCGGCCGCCAGCCGCGCCAGCGCCGGCCCGCCCGGATAGCCCAGCCCCAGGAGTTTGGCGGTCTTGTCGAAGGCCTCGCCGGCGGCATCGTCGATGCTCTCGCCCAGCAGCTCATAGTCGCCCAGGGCACGCGCGTGGATCAGCTGAGTGTGGCCGCCGGACACCAGCAGCACCAGGAAGGGAAACTCGAACTCGCCCTCCAGCATCGGCGCCAGCAGATGCCCCTCGAGGTGATGCACCGGCAGGGCCGGGACACCCCAGCCCCAGGCGAGCGAACGCGCCACTGCGGCACCGGTGAGCAGCGCGCCCAGCAGCCCCGGCCCGCCGGTGTAGGCGATGGCATCCAGCTCTTCCCCGCGCATACCGGCCTCGTCCAGCACCGCGCGCACCAGCGGCAGCAGCCGCCGGACATGGTCGCGCGAGGCCAGCTCGGGCACCACGCCGCCGTAGACCGCGTGCAGATCGGTCTGGCTGTAGAGCCGGTGCGCGAGCAGACCCTCGCGCTCGCTGATCAGCGCCACGCCGGTCTCGTCGCAGGAGGTTTCGATGCCGAGCACGTTCATCCGGGAATCATGCCCCGCGGCGCCCCGGCGGGAAAGTGCCCCCACCGGTCCCGTGTCTCCGTCACAGCCGCCCCCGGCGGTCGGGAAGGCCGGCCCGCGGCAGCGACGGGCAGTCGCGGGTCAGGGCCATCACCTGGAAGCGCTCGCCCATCTCCCCCGGCAGCGTCAGCATGCGCACCGCCTGCGCCGCGCGCAGAGTGGTCTCGGCGTCACTGGCGTCGCCGACCCGCGCATCGAAGCGCGCGGGCAGCCCGGCCGCCAGCAGGAACTCGCCCTGTGCGGCGTACACCGCGACCTCCAGCCCGGCGGCATCCGCCGCCTCCGCGACCGCGGTAAAATCCACGCTGGCGGTCAGATCCATCAGCCCCGGCTGCGCCAGCGGATCCAGCACCATCTGCTGACGGTGGTAGCCCACCAGCGTCCCCTGATGCCGCTCCGGGGCGTAGAAGGCATCGCGCGGGAAGCCGTAGTCGACGATCACCACCGCGCCGCGCTCCAGATGCTCCGCCGCGGCCGCGACCCAGGCATTCTGGGCCGGACGCCACTCCGAGGTGTAACCCTCGGGCCACGGCCCGCAGCGCGCGTGCAGCTCGTACACCGCGCTGCGCAGCGGCTCCGGGGCCGGGCGTTCGGCCAGCACCAGGCCGCCCTCGTCCGCGGACACGCCCATCTGCCCCACCGCCCCGTCGCGCCAGCGGAACAGCTCCACCGGCAGGGCATCCAGCACCTCGTTGGCCAGCACTACGCCGCGCCAGGGCTCGCCCGGCAGGGCATCCAGCCAGGTCACCCGCGCGAAGTCTTCCGCCGGCAGCACCGCCTGCAGATACTCGCGCTGGCGCTCGCGCAGATCCGGACTGACCTCCAGGATCCAGTAGCCCGCCCACGGCACGCCCGCCTCGCGCAGGGTGGCCAGCACGTCGCCCGCCAGCCTCCCGGTGCCTCCGCCGAATTCCAGGATCACGCCCTCGCCGCCGAGGTCCTGCTGCAGCACCGGCGCCAGCCATGCCGCCAGGGTCTCGCCGAACAACGGCGAGATCTCCGGCGCGGTGACGAAATCCCCGCCCGTGCCCAGCTTGTGCGCCCCGTTGACGTAATATCCCAGACCCGGTGCATAAAGCGCCCGGTCCATGTATTCGACGAAGGGCAGGAACCCTCCGGCTTCGCGGATGCTCTGTTGCAGGGAGTCCACCAGCCGCGCGGAAAGGTTCGCGGCCGGGTCCTCGGGGCCTGTGCTAGATTCTGCCGGCGGCATTGGTCATTCGTTCCATGCAAGGAGTTGGCAGTGGCAGAGAGTGCCCCAGGCAAGGATTCACCGAAACCCCCGGAGGACGGCGGCGAACGCCGCGTGGTCCTGATCACCGGCGGCGCGCGGCGCATCGGCGCGGCCATCGCGCGCGAACTGCACGCCGCCGGACTCGACGTCATCGTGCACTGTCGGCGCTCGCGCGCCGATGCCGAAGCGCTGACCGACGAACTGAACGCCCGGCGTCCCGACAGTGCCCGGCCGCTGCAGGCCGACCTGCTCGACCCGCAGGCCCCGGAGGCCCTGGCCCGGGAAGCGCATGCCTGGCGCGGCCGGCTGGACTTCCTGGTCAACAACGCCTCCACCTTCTACCCCACGCCGGTGGGCGAGATCACCATGGCGCAATGGGACGACCTGATGGGCTCCAACGTGCGCGCCCCGCTGTTCCTGACCCAGGCCTGCACCCCCGCCCTGCGGGCGAGTGGCGGCGCGGTGGTGAACATCGTCGACATCCACGCCCTGCGACCGCTGAGCGGCTATCCGGTGTATTCCGCGGCCAAGGCCGGGCTGCATGCCCTGACCCAGTCGCTGGCACGCGAGCTGGGTCCGGAGGTGCGCGTCAACGGCGTGGCACCGGGGGCCATCCTCAGTCCCGAAGACCCGGCCAACGTCGCCCCCCACGAGGCGATGGTGGAGCGCACGGCCCTCAAGCGGCCCGGCGACCCGGCGGATATCGCCCGCACCGTGCGCTTCCTGCTGCTGGAGTCCCCCTACATCACCGGCCAGGTGATCCCGGTGGATGGCGGCCGCTCGGCCTCGCAATGACACCGGAACGCGTTAGACTGGAAGAACCGAAACCCGGAGACCGCAGGCATGCTTGACCCGAAACATTTCGATGACCTCGCCCGACGCATCACCGAAAGCCTGCCGGAATCGGTGCGCAGCGTGCAGGAAGACGTCCACCGCCAGGTGCGCAGCTCGCTGCAGGCCGGTCTGGAGCGCATGGACGTGGTGACCCGCGAGGACTTCGACGTCCAGGTTGCCCTGCTGGAGCGCACCCGCGAGCGCCTCGCCGAACTGGAGGCCCGGGTGGAAGCCCTCGAGCAGGCCGCCCGACCGCAGGACACCGATTCCGACAACTGATCGCCGCATGTGGCGCCGCCCGCGGCCGCGCCATCACCAACCAGTTGCCGCCGGGCCCGGAACGCCCGGCCCGAACAGGGAGAGGCAGGGATGCCCATCGCCATTGTCACCGCGCGCGCGACCGACGGGATCCGCGCACCGGCCGTCACCATCGAGACCCACCTGGCCAACGGCCTGCCGGCGTTCCAGATCGTCGGCCTGCCCGAGGCCGCGGTGCGCGAAAGCCGCGACCGCGTGCGCGCGGCCATTCAGACCGCAGGCTTCGAATTTCCGCGTCGGCGCATCACCGTCAACCTGGCGCCCGCCGACCTGCCCAAGGAGGGCGGGCGCTTCGATCTGGGGATTGCACTGGGGATCCTGGCGGCCAGTGAACAGGTCCCGCAGAGCGCCCTGGATACCCGCGAATTCCTCGGCGAACTGAGCCTCGACGGGCACATCCGTCCGGTGGGCGGCGCCCTGCCGGCCGGACTGGCCGCCGGCGAGGCACGGCACCAACTGGTCCTGAGCCCCGATGACGGTCGCGAGGCCGCCCTGACCGGACGTGCCGACATCGTAACCGCGCGCCACCTGGGCGAGGTCTGCACGGCCCTCAACGGTGGCCCCGCCCTGCCCGCCGCCGAACCTCCGGCAGCGTGTCCACCGGCCTACCCCGATCTGGCCGACGTACGCGGCCAGCATCGCGCACGCCGCGCGCTGGAGATCGCCGCCGCCGGCGGGCATCACCTGCTGATGGTCGGACCGCCGGGCAGCGGCAAGTCCATGCTGGCCGCCCGCATGCCCGGGCTCCTGCCGCCCATGGATGACGCTGAAGCCCTGGAAACCGCCGCGATCCACAGCCTGCGCGGCACCCGGCACCTGCACGAGGACTGGCGCAGCCGCCCGTTCCGCCAGCCGCACCACACGGCCTCGGGCGTGGCCCTGGTGGGGGGCGGCGGGACGCCCCGCCCGGGAGAGATCTCGCTGGCCCACAACGGGGTACTGTTCCTGGACGAGCTGACCGAGTTCGACCGGCGGGTGCTGGACGTGCTGCGCGAGCCCCTGGAGACCGGCATCATCCACATCTCGCGCGCCGCCCACCAGGCCGAATTCCCGGCGCATTTCCAGCTGGTCGGCGCCATGAATCCCTGCCCGCAGGGCTTCGACTGTGACCTGGGCAACGCGTGCCAGTGCACCCCGGAGCAGCGCGGGCGCCATCGCAAGCGGCTGTCGGCGCCGCTGCTGGACCGGATCGACCTCGCGATCGACGTACCGCGCATCCCGCCGGCGGAACTCGGCCGCGACACCTCTGACCCGGACGCCGAAGACAGCACCACGGTCGCCCGCCGCGTGGCCGCGGCGCGCCGGCTCCAGCTGGAACGCCAGGGCTGTCTGAACCGGATGCTGGAAGGCCGTGCCCTGCAGCAGCACGCCAGCCTGCCCGAGGAAGAACGGGCGCTGCTGGATGCCGCCGCGGAACGTTTTCGCCTGTCGGCCCGGGCCTACCACCGGATCCTGCGCGTGGCCCGCAGCCTCGCCGACCTGGCCGGGGCACCGACCATCGGCCGCGCCCAGCTGACCGAGGCCCTCAGCTTCCGCGCCCTGGACCACTGGCGCGTGGAGTAGACACAAGAAAGCCCCGCCACGACGCGTTCGTGGCGGGGCTTTGCGGGGCTTTTCGCAGCCCGGCTTCAGGACTCGTCGAACGTCGCGATATAGGCAGACAGGTCGGCAATGTCCTGATCCGACAGATTGCGCGCGTTCGGCGCCATCAGGTGGGTGTCATCCCCCACGGTCTCGCCGGCGCGGTACGCCACCAGACGACCGGCAATGAACTCCGCCGTATTCCCGGCGATGGCCGGGAAGATGCCCACGCCCTGGCCCCGGGCGCCGTGGCAGGCGACGCACGTGCCGTACAGCTGGTTTTCGGCGCGCGTGGCGTCACCCGCAGCCAGATCGATGCCGTTGACGGTTTCACCATTGCCATTCGTGGCGGCTTCCTCCGCGGCGGCCTCCTCCTCGGCGGCGGCCTCTTCTTCCTCGCTCGCGGCTTCCTCACCGTTGCCGTTCTCCGCGGCACCGTTGTCCGGCGACCAGCCGTGATCCACGTCCGCCTGATCCAGCATGTAGGCGACCGCCTGGCGAACCTCGTCGTCGCTCAGGCTCGGGTCCCCGCCCTTCGCCGGCATCGCATTGAAGCCGTTGATGGAGTGATCAAAGAGGGTATCCATGCCCTTGTCACTGAAGCGCGAGGACCATTCGTCGGTGTCGTCCACGATGGGCGCACCCGAAGCCCCCGTGTCGTGACACGCCGCGCAGACATTCTGGTAAATATCCCCCGGACTCAGATCGGCCGCTTCCTCGTCCGCCACGTCCACCGGACCGGCCTCGACCCGTCCCGCCGGAGTCAGGCGTTCCGTCAGCTGTTCCTCGGTAATGGTGGTGCGTTCCGCCGTGCCCATCTGGCCGAGCCAGTTGACCAGCTGGGCCACCAGGAAAATGACCGCGCCCGCCAGCGCGATTGCCGAGATGAACAACAGCACCTTGTTCCCGGCATCCATCTTGATCGGTTGATTCGCCACTTCTCTCCCTCCGAGATCCGGCCGAATGCGGCCTTGATTTTGGTTTCCCCTGGAATCCGGGCGCGGCCCCGAAAGCTGCGGCGCACGGGCGCGCACGAGAGGCGAAAGTATAGGGCATCCGGCAGCGGCAGGCCACAAACCGAGTGCAGCACTCGAATACTCCGAATGCGCACCGGGGGGCCCGGCCGCCTTCTCCACCGACAAGGGCACCAGGAGACGGGTATCCAGCACCCGCCCGTCCTCATCAAACTGCACCACGCCGACCCGGGCACCCTGTGTCCGCTGCACGGCGAACGGATCGAGCCCGAACGAGCGGGCCAGACCCTCGGCATTCACCGGCGGCGGCGCCCGGCGGCGTTCACGTCCGCGGAAACGGACCAGGTTGTAGATCGCCCAGCCGAGGAACAGGGCCCCGGCCACGATCACCACCAGCACGTAGATCTGCACCGTGAAGGCCGTACGCAGCGGGTCATCGAGGACATATTCCTCGAACCGCCCGAACCCGAACACCCAGCCCCCCAGGGCCAGCAACGGCGTCAGCAGATAGAGCCAGAGCGCCCATCCAGCCAGAGCCAGCATCGCTCCCAGCCCCCGGTGGCGGGCGGTGCGCAGCTCGGGAAAATCGAGGACCTCCGGAATCCGGGGTCGCTGCCTTGCGTCACTCACGGTCCTCTCCCGACGCTTCCGCCCGCAGGCCGCGGTCCGGGCTGGTCCAGCGAGCCCGCATGCCGCGCGGCTTCGACAGCGCACGCGGGAAAGCCGCCACCGTGGTGAACACCGACAGCACCCAGAACGCGAGCGGGTACCAGATGATCCAGAGATAGTTTCGCAGGAACCGTCGGCGCGGTTCATAGTGGCGGTCGATCGCGAGACTCACCAGGAACTGGATCAGGCAGGTCACGCCCAGGATCACCCCGTTCCATTGTGGCAGCAGGGTCTCGATGTGCCACTGCGGCGGCAGGGGTACCAGCTGGCCGACCACGTACAGCAGCATGATGAACAGGATCACGTAGGCCCACAGAACACTGACCCCGAATTCCAGCGCCACCATCCAGAAACGGCGCCGGCGCCACATGAACAGCTCCGGAAGATGACGCACCAGCGCCTCGATCCCGCCCTGGGCCCAGCGCAGGCGCTGCTTCCACAGGCCACGCAGGGTCTCCGGCATGTAGATATAGGTCAGGGCGTTGGCCTCGTAGCGCACGTCCCAGTGATCCATCTGCAGGCGCCAGGAGATATCGATGTCCTCGGTGACCATGTCGGGGGCCCAGTACCCGACCCGGTCAAGCGCGGTCCGGCGGAAACCGGCGATCACACCCGAAACCGTGAAGACCCGCCCGTAGACCCGCTGCGCCCGCTTGATCAGACCGATGATGGAGGAGAACTCGCCCACCTGCAGCTTGCCCAGCATGGTGGTGCGATTGAGGATACGCGGGTTGCCGGTGACCGCACCGACCCGGGGCCCCGAGGCCAGGTGAAACGCCAGCCAGTGCACCGCCTCCGGGTGCAGCAGGGCGTCGCCATCGATGCACACCAGGTATTCGTTACGGGCGGCGAGGGCGCCGGTGCGCAGGGCCACGGCCTTGCCCTGATTGGAGGCCAGATGGATGACCCGCAGGCGCGGGTGTTCGCGCGCCAGCTCGTCAAGGATCGCGGGGCTGTTGTCGCTGCTGCCGTCATTGACCGCGATGACCTCGAAGTCCGGGTATTCGGAGGCCAGGGCGTAGGCGATGGTCTCGCCGATCTGGGCCTCTTCGTTGAAGCAGGGGATGATGATGCTGACCCCCGGGTCCCCCTTCACCGGTGGCGGCGTACGGTTGCCCCGTTCCCAGCGCAGGTAGTACCAGAGCCCGCCGAACATCCACATCCAGGCCATGATCAGCGGGTAGAAAAAGGCAAACGCGAACATTACGTCACGGATCATCATGCACTCCCGTCATCCTTGATCGGCGACCGCGACACGCACCGACCGCCCGTTTCCCGTCGCGCACCGGCATGTCAGTAGGGGAAGCCGGTCAGGGACATGCCCTCGCGGATCACCTCGAGTTCGGGGTGATCGTTGAAGGGGTCGTCCGGGTAGTAGGCAAAATGACCGGCCCCGCGGCGCTTGAGCTGCTCGATCCAGTCCACCAGGGTCCGGGTGGGAATCCACTCGTTTTCTTCCCAGTTCCGCGTCTGCAGCTCGAACACCACGCGATCGACACCTTTCGGGTGTTCATCCACCGCTTCGAACAGCCGGTCGAACCACTTCTCCTCGGGCAGGTCGGTACCATCCAGGTAGGGCATCGCCATCAGGGCCACCTCATCGTAATGCTCGACGAACGGCCCCAGGGCCTGGGCGAAGCGCGCCTCCGCATCCGGATCCAGCACCGGCCGGGCATACATGTTGCGGGCCACCCTGAGGTCGTTGCCGACCGCGATGTGGCGTCCGGCACGGTCCACCATGGCCGCGCCGAATTCGATCAGCGCGCGGGTCCTGTCGCGCGGTTCCAGGCGGCACTCGCGGATCGGGTCGTCGCTGCCCGGCCAGCGGGCCTCCGGCAGGCAGGCGGCGGCGTCCTCGTCGTCGCCCAGATAGGCATCGTCGTGGATCAGGATCCCGTGGATGCCGGGCGCCATGCGCCCGAGATCCTCGTAGATCTCCCCGACCAGCTCCGCGCTCTCCGGCAGGAACGGGCTCATGCGCCGGTAATCGCGATCGGAGCGCTCGATCTCCCCGTCCGCGGTCCAGTAACGCACCGACAGGCCGGCCTGCCGTTCCCGGTCGGGCAGGTCAAAGGACAGCAGCGGCATCCAGGCATAGACCTCCACCCCGGCGCGGGTTCGCAGCTGCCAGGCGACGCGATTGAAGAGGTCGTCACGTACGGGAAGGTGCCGGTTGGGGAAATACAGGGCATCGGCGTTGCCGTCCCCGTCGGGATCGGCGAATGCCTGGAGGTAGACACTGCGCACCTGCATGTCCTTGATCCGGTCCAGTAGCTGGCCCAGATTGCGGTTGGTCTGTTCGGGGTCGGGGTCGTGGATGTAGTCCAGGTCCACGTGCACGGCGCGCTGGTAGTCCCGGGGCGGATCCAGCCGGTTGGTGATGCCGGCGAGGATATCGGCAGGCAGGGGATCGTCCATGATCAGCATCCGACCAATATCCGCGCGCCGGTCCACGGGGCTGAACAGCCGGCTGCCGAGGGTAAAGGAATACGGCATGCCGACCTCCGCGGCGATCGCCTCGATCGCCTCGGTGCCCGCCCCGTAGGGCCAGACGATCGCACGGGGCGCCTCGCCGAGGCGCTCCTCCAGCACCCGGGAGCTGCGTTCCAGGTCCTCGCGGATACGCTGCTCGAAGGCCTCTTCCGATTCGTAGGCGCCGGATTCCGGGTCGTACTCACGAACCACCGCGGCCGGCTGCGTGTTGCCCTGCGGATTGGCGAGGATCCCGTGGTGCAGGTCATGGGAGTGGCTGGCGAACTCCACCAGTCCCGAATCACGCATCTCGCGCGCTTCGTCCCAGGTGAAGAAATCATCGGCGTACAGCGTCTCGCCGCCCGCCGCGACGATGCGCGGGTCGTCGGGATCGGCAAAGTCCTCCCCCACATCGGAGAATCGCCCGCCGTCGTAATCCACCTCGCGACCTTCCCGTGCCGCTTCCTGCCAGCTCGTCGTGATCGCGGAAACCGCCGGGTAATCGAACTCCTCAAGCAGCGGGAACACATGCGTATACATGCTGCGCAGCCCGTCATCGAAGATCAGCAGCACGGCATTTTGCGGCAGCGACGCCTTGCCCCGTTCGGCCGCCTCGATATCTTCCAGCGAGACCGGATTCCAGTCGTTCTCCTGCATCCATTCGAACCAGCGCGCCAGCCGCTGCGTGCTGACCGCATAGGGGTCCGCGTCGATCTCCGGCTCCACGTCGTCGCGTACATCGTGGTAGGCGAGGGTGAAATAGTGGCCCTCCGGGATCTCCGGCACCCCGGGGATCCCGGTGTTCGAGCCCGCGAGGGCGACTCCCGACAGGCCCAGCCACAACCCGACCAGACCTGATATCCAGCGCTTCATCAGAACCTCCCCTCGAAACCGGCCTGCAGGTAATACCGCTGCTCGCGGTCGCCGTCGTAGACCCGGCTACTGGCCCCGGCCCCGTAATGCAGCGACCAGCGCGGCCCCAGCTGCCAGCGGTGGTGATAACCGGCATCGCCGATCGCCGCCGAGCCGAAATCCGCCTGATAACCCATGCCCGCCGACACCCGGAATTCCTGGGTCAGCGACCGGTCGTAATCGCGCCAGGTCAGCCAGTCGTGCTGCAGACGCAGGGAACCACTGGCACTGTGGCGCGGATTGAAATAGGGCCCGCCGGGCTGCGAATTGCGCTCGGCAAACAGGTCCACGCCGCCCTCGGTCACGTGATGCGCAGAGGCATGCAGCCTGCGCGTCGCACCCGCGGTCGCGGACACCCGGCGGTTGCCGTCATCGATCCGCAGCAGGGACAGCCCGCCGTAGGCCGACAGGCGCTCGCTCGCACGCCAGAAGACCGAGCCGTTCAGACGCTCCCCGTCCAGCCCGGCATCGCTGGCGCGCAGTGGGGTGTGAAGCGACCGCGAGTCGACCTCCAGACTGTAATTCCAGTGATCGTTCAGCCAGTGCGACCAGCCCGCGGCCACACCGATCTGTGAGCTGTCCTGCCGGTCGGCATCCAGACGCACCCAGGCATTGCGCCGCAGGGCCTCCCACTCCAGGCCCACGCCGACGCGATCCTGACGCAGCCAGCGATCGCCGTACTCGCCCTGCTCGGTTCGGTGCAGCACGAAGGTCCGCAGGTGGTGGCGGCGACTCCATGGCGAGTCCAGACGCAGTTCGGTGCGCAGGTCGCGATCGCCGGTCAATCCGGTCTGGTTGTCCGGTCCGGAGGTCCGCCCGTACTCGACCTCGCCGCGGATGGCCGGGCGACGGCGGTCCTCCCATTGACGCGCCAGCGTCCGCACCCGGGAGTTACGCGGGAAGTCCCGCTCCAGGGTCTCCAGCTCCCGTTCCCAGCGCGCAAAGTCCCCCAGATCACGCGCATTGGCGGCATGATTGAGACGAGTATCGGCCGCCTCGGGGGCCTCCAGCTCCGCCAGCTGCGTGGCCTCGACCGAAGCCCGCGGCCAGCCCCGCCAGCGCAGAACGCGTGCATGGGCATTGCGCAGGTCGGCGTTGGCCGGCGCCCGCCGGATCCGCTCGGCCAGCATGGCATCGGCCTGATCCGCGCGATTACGGTAGGCGCGGTCCATCGCCTGCAGCTGCTCGACCCCGACGCGCTCCCAGTTCGGGGTGTCGGCCGGACGCTCCTCCGGGACCCGCAGCCAGATCGGGGTTTCATCCACCAGCCGCTCCAGCACCTCTGCGGCCGCGGCGTAATCCTCGGCCTCGATCAGCGAGAAATAGCGGCTGGTCAGCAGGGAGGCGTCGGGGCTGTCGGATTCCCCAATCAGGGCGGCGTACATCTCTCCGGCCCGCTCCGGCTCCCGGGTCGCCAGATACCCGTCGGCGGCCGCGCGGCGCACGTAGGGCGGCGCGGCATCCCGATCCTCCAGGCCTTCCCACAGGGCCACCGCCTCGGCATGCCGGCCGAGTTCGCGCAGCACAAAGATCTGATCGTGCGTGTTGCGCCGAAAAGCCGTACCTCCGGGATCCATTCCGAGGCGCGCCACCTGCAGGGATTCCAGCACCTCTTCCACCGGCTCGTCGCGCCGTGCCATCTGCCCGGCACGCTCCCGGCGGAGGCGTTCCCGCAGCGCCTCGCGGAGCTGCGCCGCGAGGTGATCATTGACCAGCGTGGCGTGCAGCTCCGCGGACATCAGGCCGGGATTCGCATCGGCCAGCCGCCGCGCCGAACCCGCCGCCCCGAGCCCTGACAGCGCCAGGATCCGCTGCCGCAGCGCATCTTCCAGCCCGGGTTCGGCATCCAGCGCGTGGCGCGCCGCTTGCAGGGCCGCGCGCGGCTCTCCCGCAATCCGCAGCACGTAGGCCATGAGAGTATGCTCGTCGGCGTCCAGGCCGGGGGTGCCCGGCGCCGGCAGGGCCTCCAGCGCCTGGTCGGGATCGCCCGATTCGGCGAGCGCCGCCGCGTACAGCAAATGCGCCCGCGGACCGATGGCATGGCGCGAATCGGCGAGGACATCGGCCGCGTCGGCAAAACGCCCCTGGTCGCGCAGCGCACCCGCCCAGCTCATGTGGGCATAGCTCGGCAGCGAGGCCGGCGCGCGGCCCTCCATCCGTTCGACGATGCGCTCGTTCTCGCCCTCGTTGCGCAGGACCACCACCAGATCCGCCAGCACCGCCGGATCCGCCGGGGCACTGCGGTGCAGCCGCTCGAGCTCGACGATCGCCGCCGCGCCATCCCCGGCCCGCGCGGCCTCCACCGCCGCCTCGCGCGCCGCGTCAGTCCCCGCCGCCGCATCCGTGGCCATCACCACCGTCAGGCCCAGCCCGACCAGCGCCCGCAGGATATTCCTGCCTCCTGCACTCCCGATCCCTGTCATCCCGGTTCCCGCCGCATGGTGGCCCTGTCGCAAAGTGCGGAAGAGTAAACAGGATTCCCCGAGGGCGAACAAGCGCGCCCCGTGAGACACGCGTGATCCACTCGCAGCCCCACGAAAGACTGGACGCAGAACCGGCCGAGGCGTAGCATACTGCCGCGAAGCGCCCGTAGCTCAGCTGGATAGAGCGCCACCCTCCGGAGGTGGAAGTCAGAGGTTCGAATCCTCTCGGGCGCGCCATTTCCCGCAAGACCCAGGCCCTGCCATCCGATTCGGGTGGGGGCATTGGTGAACCTCCCACGACGGCCGATGACGACATTGAAGACGGGGCAGGCAGGATGCACGGCTCCGAGCTTTTGTGCCGGAACCGGTCCTCGGCGAGCGTACGGAGCACGCAGACGGAAGGCCATCCGGCTGGCCTGACGGCCGGCCGTCAGGCGAAGAGATCTTCCGGACGTTTTGCCGTCAGAATCCGCTCGGACCAGCGCAGCAACGTCTCCGAATCCGCCTGTTCGATTCGGGCACGATACGTTTCGGCCGCCTCGGCGCCGAAACGCATCTCCACCAGGCGCAGCAGCACGGCTTCCTCACCTTCCTTGCGGCCTTCTTCACGGCCTTCTTCACGGCCTTCTTCACGGCCCTCTTCACGGCCCTCTTCACGGCCCTCTTCACGGCCCAGTTCGCGTCCTTCCCTTCGCCCCTCCTCGATCCCCTGCTGCTTCCAGTCCCGGGTCCATTCCTCCACACGTTCCGCAAGCATGCTGCGTACCTCCTGCAAGTCCGCCACCTGTTCCAAGTCTACACCCGGCACGCGCGCCGGCAGCAACACGCGCTTGATCCACGCGCATGCGTCCCGGCCGGCGCAATCGCGAGGGAACGGCGACGCGCCAAACCGCGAGTCTGTAGACTGGAACACCTTATCAACCGCCCGGACCAGCCGGGCCGCCCCCCGCCCGATGCGGACATGTACATGGATCGACGCAGCTTTCTGGTCACCGCCGGCGCCACCCTCCCCGCCCTGCTGGGGGCCTGTGGCCGGCCGGAGCCGCCACTGGAGATTGCCGGCCACGTATGGCCGGGCTACGAGCCGATGTTCCTGGCCCGGGCCATGGGCTGGCTGGACCCCGACCGGGTCCTGCTGCGCGAGACCGACTCCGCCAGCGAATCCATGCGCCGACTGGCCGCGGGCGAGGTCCATGGTGCGGCGCTGACCCTGGACGAGGTGCTACGGGTGCGCGCCGGGGGTACGGATCTTCGCGTCGTGCTGGTCTTCAACATCTCCGCGGGTGCCGACATGGTGCTGGCGCGCCCCGCGATCGAAAGCCTGGAAGATCTGGCCGGGCGCCGGGTCGGCGTGGAAGACTCGGCCCTGGGGGCCCTGATGCTCCACCACACCCTGGACACGGCGGGCCTCAGTCGCGACGAGGTCGAAACGATGTCGCTGACCATCAACGAGCAGGAGGCCGCCTGGGAGCAGGATGAGGTGGATGCCGTAGTGACCTATCAGCCCGTCGCCGACCGCCTGCTGGACGACGGCGCGCACGTCCTGTTCGACAGCCGGGCGATGCCGGACACGATCTTCGATGTCCTCGCGATCGAGGCCGGTCACCTGGAACGGCTCGAACGCTCGACCCGCCACCTGATCGCGGCGCATTTCCGTGCCCTGCATCACCTGCGCGCCAACCCGGTGGACGCGGGCTACCGCATGGCGGAACGCCTGGGGGTCCCCGGCCACCGCGCCATGGAAACCTTCCGCGGACTGGTGCTGCCGGATCCGGCCAGCAATCGCCGTCTGCTGGCCGGTGCCGACTCCCGGGTCCTGCAGGCGGCACGGGAGATCGCCGGCCTGATGGGAGATGCGGACGCGCCGCTGGACCGCGACTTCGGGGATGAACTGGTACGCCCGGATCTGCTGCCGCGCGAGGAGCCCCGATGAGATACGCGATCGGGATCGCAGCCCCCCTGCTGGTCGCCGTGCTGATGCTTGCAGCGACGCCGGCGGTGGCCGAACGCAGCGTGACCGTGGGGATCCTGGCCTTCGAACCGGAGGATGTGGCCCGGGAGCGCTGGGGCCCGCTGATCGAACACCTGGACGCGGAACTGGATGATGTGACGGTGGACGCGGTGATCGCCGAATACTCGGCGCTGGATCAGGAGCTTCGCAATAACCGGCTGGATTTCCTGCTGACCAATCCCACCCACTTCATCCGCATCCGCAGCGACAGCCACCTGTCGGGTGCCCTGGCAACCCTGGTCCCCATGCACCACGGGACACCGCTACGCGGATTCGGCGGGGTCGCCTTTACCCGCGCCGGCGACGACCACATCAATGACTGGGAAGACATAGCCGGACAACGCATCGCGGCCGTAGTGCCCGAATCACTGGGCGGCTATCAGGCACAGGTCAGGGAGCTGCGCGAACGCGGCGCGACACCGCGGGATGCAGACGTCGAATTCACCGGAATGCCGCATGACCGGGTGGTGGAACGGGTCCTGGACGGCGAAGCGGACGTAGGGTTCGTGCGCATCGGGATCCTGGAGCGCCTGCAGGATGCCGGTCGGATCGACCCGGAGGAGATCCGAGTGATCGCCCGCCAGGACATGGCGGATTTCCCGCTGGCGTTGTCCACCCGGCTGTATCCGGAATGGCCGTTCATCGCGATTGGCCACGTGCCCCGCGAGCTCAGCCACCGCATGCTGGTCGCCCTGCTGGAGCTGGACCGCCAGTCGGCACCCGCGCAGGCCGCGGGTATCGACGGCTTTGCGGTTCCCATGGACTACGAACCGGTAGAAGAGCTGGCACGCGAACTCCGACTGCCGCCCTTCGATGCCATCCCGCAGCTCAGCCTGCGGGAATTCATGCAGGTCTACGGCCAGCAGGTCACCCTGACGCTGGTGGTCGGGAGTCTCATGCTCGCATTGATCCTCGGCCTGGTGCTGGTGAACCGTCGCCTGACCACAGTGCGCCGGGAACTGGAAGACAAGGCGGCGGCGCTGGAGCGCAGCGAGACCCACGCGCGCGCACTGATGCGGGCCCTGCCGGACAGCCTGTTCCGGATGGACCGCGACGGCACCTTCATCGAATGCGAGGCCGTCTCGGAAGAGATGCTGCTGATGCCACCCGAGGAGTTTCTCGGGCGGCGCCTGGACGAACTGTTCCCGCCCGCCTATGCCGAACCGGGCACCCGGGCGATCCGCGAGGCGCTGAACAGCGGCGAGGTCCGCGACTTCGAATACGACACGACCGCACTGGGCATGCCCGGCCATTTCGAGGCCCGGGTGGTCCCGCTGAACGACCGCGAAGTGCTGATGATCGTGCGCGACGTCAGCCAGCGTTTCGCGATGGAGGCTGCGCGCAGCGAGGAACGCCGCTTCCGCGAGAACCTGCTGGCCAGCCTCGGCGAAGGCGTGTTTGGCATCGACCGGGAGGGCCGTTTCACGTTCATCAACCCCACCGGATGCCGCCTGCTGGGCTTCGCAGACCAGACCGAGGCTCTCGGGCGGGATTCCCACACCACGACACATCACAGCCATCCGGACGGCTCGCATTATCCCGCGCAGGAATGTCCGATCCACGGGGTCCTGGTCAGTGGCGAGACGGTGGAGGCCTGGGAAGACCATTTCTGGCGCCAGGACGGCGAGTCCTTCCCGGTCCTGGTCTACGCCTCGCCCATGCGCGACGACACCGGCGAACTGACCGGCGTGGTGGTGTCGTTCCAGGACATCTCGGTGCGCAAGGCGATGGAGCGGGCCCTGGCCGACAGCGAGGCCCGCTTCCGCCTGGCCCAGGAGGCCGCGCGATTCGGCATCTGGGAATGGGATCTGGCGGAAGACCGGATCCACTGGGATGCACAGTGCTGGCGGATGCTGGGCGAGGACCCGGCGGAGGGCCAGCCGCTGGCTTACGAGGACTGGCGCCAGCGCCTGCACCCGGAGGATCTCCCCGAGGCCGAGGCGCAGGTGCAGCGCCAGCTGACCGAGGGCGGGAAGTTCTCCATCGAGTTCCGCTATCGCCTGGCGGACGGCGGCTGGCTGTGGACCCTCGGCCGGGGGCGGGTCATCGAGTGGGGGGGCGCAGGGCGAACCGCGGCGGATGACGGGCATCCACGTGGATATCCAGCGGCTCAAGGAGGTCGAGGCCGAGCTGCGCCAGCGCGAGAACGAGCTGGCCGAGGCCCAGCGCATCGCCCACATGGGCAACTGGATATCCGATTTCCGCTCCGGCGAGATCCGGTGGTCGGAGGAGGTCTACCGCATCTTCGGACTGGACCACGACCAATGGGGCGCGACCGAGGCGGCCTTCATGGAACGGGTCCACCCGGACGACCGCGACACGGTCCGCGCGGCCATCGATGCCTCGGTGAGCGGCCCGGGTGTGCCCTATCAAGTGGAACACCGGATCCTGCGCCCGGACGGCGAGATCCGCACGGTCTACCAGCAGGGCGAGGTGGAATTCGACGACGAGGGCACGCCTCTGTGGATGCTGGGGACGGTGCTCGACATCACCGAACGCAAGGCCACGGAAGAAGCCCTGGCCCGGCGCCAGGCCGCCGATCGCGCGACCTCCGACATCGCCACGCGTCTGGTGACCCGACGCGACGTGGACCGGGCGATCGAGGAATCGCTGGCGGTGCTGGGGGAACTGCTGGGGGCCAGCCGGTCCTGGGTCTTTCTGTTTCGCGAGGACCGAGGGATCCTCGACAACACCCATGAATGGGCCGCGCCCGGGGTGCCACACCGAAAACAGGAACTCCAGGGACTGGCCCTGGCCGACTTCCCGGACTGGCAGCGACGGATGGCCCATGAACGTCTGATCCACATACCCGATGTAGAGACACTCGGAGAAGCGGCAGACAGGGAACGGGAATGGCTCCGGGGGCTGGGGGTGCATGCGCTGATGGCCGCGCCCCTGCTGGCGGCCGGCGAACCCCAGGGGCTGCTGGGTGTGGTGGACGTACACGGAACGGCATCCTGGGGGCCGGAGGATGCCGAGACCCTGCGGCACGTGGCGGACCTGCTGGGCAACGTACTGGAACGCCACCGGGTGCAGCAGGCCCTGGAAGGGCTGAATCTGGAGCTCCGCCGATCCAACGAGGAGCTGGAGCAGTTCGCCTATGGCGTGTCCCACGACCTGCGCCAGCCGCTGCGTATGGTCAGCAGTTACCTGCAGCTGCTGGAGCGCAGCCTGGGCGAACAGCTGGATGCCGACCAGCAACGTTTCCTCGGCTACGCCACCGAGGGCGCCGGACGCATGGACCGCATGATCGTGGGTCTGCTGGAATATTCCCGGGTGGGACGCAAGACTGACCCCATGGCCCCGCTGGACACCCGTGAGGCCCTGGACACCGCTCTGGCGTTCCTGCAGCCGGCGGTGTCCGAAACATCGGCGCGCATCCACGTCGAAGGTGACTGGCCGCGCCTGGTCGCCAGCCAGGACGAGCTGGTGCGCCTGCTGCAGAACCTGATCGACAATGCCCTGAAGTACATGCCTGGCGACACGCGCCCCGAGGTCCGCATCGACGGACGCATCGACGGCGACCACTGGGAGGTCCGCGTGCGGGACAACGGGGTTGGGATCCCGCAGGACCAGAGGGATCGCCTGTTCCGGGTCTTCTCGCGTCTGCACGGTCACGGGGAATATGAAGGCAGCGGCATCGGTCTGGCGCTGTGCCGCCGGATCGTGGAACATCACGGCGGCCGCATCGGCGCCGAATCGGACGGACCGGGACTCGGCAGCACCTTCTGGTTCCGGATACCCCGCCGGACTCCGGAAGACGAGCGAACTGAAGACAACGCAGGCGCATGAAGGGGCCCGTGGAGATTACCCGATGAACGAGACCGCCGAGCCGGTCACCGACGTCCTGCTGGTGGAAGACGAACCGGCGGACGTCCACCTGACGCGCATGGCCTTCGAGGAAGCCGGGGTCACCGCGCGCCTGCATCACGTGAACGACGGGCGCGAGGCCCTGCGGTTCCTGGCCGGCGAGCCACCGTACGACGAAGCCCCGCAGCCGGGGCTGATCCTGCTGGACCTGAACATGCCGCACATGGGCGGCCTGGAGTTCCTGCAGCGCCTGCGCGAGACCGACCAGGCCGACGCGATCCCGGTGGTCGTCCTGTCCACCTCGGATCTGGAACGCGACATCCGCGCGAGCCGGCAAAACGGGGCGGCCGACTACATGGTCAAGCCGCTGGACATGGAACAGTTCTGCGACCGTGTTCAGCGCCTGGCGAAGGACTGGAACCTGCCGCTGGTGGAGCACGCCCCGTCTCCGACGCCCGCCCCTTCCCCGACCGGGCATCGCGACGCCTCGCCGGAAGTGCCCCGAAAAGGCGGCGACCATGCAACGGCCCCGGCGGACACCCGCGGGGAGGGCGTGCCAGTGCTGCTGGTGGAAGACGAACCCGGGGACGCGGATCTGGTGCGCTTCGGCCTGCGCGGCTCGGCCCGCGAACACTTCGAGGTGACCTGGGTCGACCGGTTGTCGGCGGTGCCGCAGGCCCTGGACAAGGTTTCGCCCGCCATCGTTCTGCTCGACCTGTCACTGCCTGACAGCACCGGGGTGGACACCGTGCGCGCCGCACGCGAGTGGTTCCGGGACACGCCAATCATCGTGCTGACCGGTTACGACGACGAGGATTTCGCTCTCAGGACACTGGAAGCCGGGGCGGCGGACTACTTGGTCAAGGGTCGTATCGAGACCTCCACCCTGGTGCGCGCGATCCGCTATGCCCGCAGCCGCGCGAGTCTGGAGGGACGTGTCCGCGAATCCGAGGCGCGCATGGCCGCCGCACTCGAAGGGGCCCATCTGGGCCTGTGGGACTGGCGGATCGACGAGGATTTGATGTTTTTCGACCGTCGCTGGGGCGAGCTCACCGGTCTGGCGGAGACGGAAGGTACGGGGTCCGTAGCGCTGTGGGACGGGGCGGTGCATCCGGATGACCGCGAGCGGCGGGACACCGCCCTGCAACGACACCTGAAAGGCGAAACCCCACGCTATTCGACGGAGTTCCGTGTACGTCGCCCGTCCGGCTCCGAGGCCTGGCTACAGGATGCCGGGCAAGTGATCGAACGCGACCGTGACCAGCGCGCCCGGCGAATTGTGGGCGTGGTCCAGGACATCACCGAACACAAACGAATGGAGCAGCGACTGGAAACGCTGGCGAGCACCGACCCCCTGACCGGGCTGGCCAACCGTCGGCTGTTCATGGACGAACTGGAGCGCGAATACGCGCGGATGCGCCGGGAACCGGGCTATGCCGCCGGCCTGCTGATGCTGGACATCGACCACTTCAAGCGTTTCAACGACCGTTACGGTCACGAGATCGGAGATCAGGTGCTGGTCCAATTCGCCGACTGCATCGCCTCGTCGCTGCGGGCCGGCGACCGCGCCGCACGCCTGGGCGGCGAGGAATTCGCAATCCTGCTCCACGGGACCTCGCCGGAAGACACCGAGCACACCGCGGAGCGCGTACGGGCGCGGGTGGAGGCGATGGAGCCGCAGCCCGACCGCCCGAACACCACCGGGGTGACGACCAGCATCGGGGTGACCATCCTTCGCGCGGACGACAGGGGCGCCGACGATGCGCTACGGCGGGCCGATGACGCCCTCTACGCGGCCAAATCCCGGGGACGCAACTGCGTGGTCATGAACGGCAGCACCCGAGAGGAAGAGCCTCCGAAAGATTGAGACAGGTCATGGCAGCCCTGTGGGGAACCGGTCTATTTTTGTAGCAGGTGCGGCATTTACCACAGGGAGAGCGCCATGATTACCGAAATCCTGTTTCAGTCCCCGATCGGCATCCTGACCATTGCGACCCTGCTCGGCATCGTTGTCTTCCTCGGCTGGGTGGGCTATGTGGTCGTGCACAACGTGCGCGAGGCCGGCAAGAACAAGTAACCCGGCATCCCCGAACGCCCCGACGCGCATCGGCGTCGGATTCCCCTGAACGAAAAGGCCCCGCATCCGGGAACCCGGATGCGGGGCCTTTTGCTGCGGCACCACGGCCGCTCGGCGGGTCAGACGGGTCAGGTGTGCTGATCGCCGTGGTACAGACGCACCACGTGCTTCGCCTCGGCGAAGAACAGCCAGCGCTCCATTCCGACGCCGATCAGGGACGAGACCACCGCCAGCCAGGCGGTCGCTGCCGGGGCCCCCGTCAGGACCGCGGCGAACACCAGGGCCGGCACGATGAAGCCCAGCAGGAACACGGCCATCTTCAGCGTGTCGGTGGTGTTCTTGCCCGGGTCGTAGCCGAACTCGTCGGTCAGAAAGGTGCCGGCGGTGTGGCCGGTATCCAGCAGCCGGACGGTGGCCCGGTTGAAGGTCGTGGCGGTGTTGATGGTCGGGCCGCTCACGCGCGAGATCCAGAAGTAGTAGATCCCCTTGAGGACCGCGGCGATCAGCAGCATCACGATGGCCACGCCGGCGTGCATCGCGGTGGCGTTGTCAAAGGCGCTGGCAATGGCTGCATAGGCGACCGCGCCGGTGGCCACGCCCAGCATGATGTAATTGGCCGGGGTCAGCGCGGTGTTCCACTGGCGGATGGTCTTCAGGCAGCCGTAGATCATGCCGGTCGAGAACAGCGTGATCACGGCGAGGATCGCGGCCACCAGGCCGGCCACCATGCCCAGCGGGCCGATCTCCGGACCGAACAGCAACACGCAGAGGCCATAGACCAGCGCAAACGGATAGAACAGCACGGCAAACACCGCCTCGCGCGAGAGCCAGGAGGTCCTGAAGCGCATGAACGAACGCCAGGCGTTCTTCTTGTTCGCCAGGTGGCCGGTGGAAAGGAGCAGGCCGAAGGTAATCAGGCCCAGCGCGGCAACGCCGTGGGCGATCAGTTCACCGTGGCTCATCGCCGGACCGATGCCGGCCAGATGAAAGATTACCAGCAGGACGAACAGACCATAGCCGGCGCCCGAAGTGACCGTGAACAGGATGACGGAAAGTGCAGGATGCATGGTGTTTTCTCCCCGGATGCGGCGCCTTAGCGCGCCACCATCTTGTTGACCCAGTCCTTCACCGAGCTGATCAGCGTATTGGCACGCACGTCGTCGGTGGGGATGGGGCGGGTGACTCGCGGCGGCAGATACGTATTGACCGGCTTGTAGCCCAGCTCGGGCATCTGCTTCACCCCGCCGCGTTCGCGCACCAGACGGCTCACCTCGGATTCTTCGTCGTCGAAGTCACCGAAGAAGCGCGCATGCGCCGGGCAGGTGATCACGCAGGCCGGCTGGCGCTCTTCCGGCGGCAGGGCCTCGTCGTAGATGCGGTCCACGCACAGGGTGCACTTCTTCATCACGCCGTCTTCGCGGTCCAGCTCGCGGGCACCGTAGGGGCAGGCCCAGGCGCAGTAGTTGCAGCCCATGCACTTGTCCTGGTCGACCAGCACGATGCCGTCTTCCGGGCGCTTGTAGGAGGCGCCGGTCGGACAGACGTTCACGCAGTCGGCATGCTCGCAGTGCATGCAGGACATGGGGATGTTGACGGTCTTGTTGTTGGGGTAGTCCCCGACCTCGTAGTGGCGGATGCGGTTGAACCACACGCCGCTGGGGTCTTCGCCGTAGGGCTGATAGTCGGTCAGCGGCCCGGTGGTGCCGCTGGTATTCCACTGCTTGCAGGCTACCGCGCAGGCATGGCAGCCCACGCAGGTATCCATGTCGATCACGAGTCCAAGACGCATGGTTGGTACTCCCTCAAATCGTTCGTGCGGGCGAACCCCGTGACGGCGCCGGGCCGCCACGGGGCGGGCCGGCTCAGTTCTTGTCGTCGTCCAGCGAACCGCGGGTCAGCACGTCGCGGATGTCGCGGTTCAGGTGCACGGGCTTGTGCGCGTGGTAGCGCAGCTGGTCCGGCGATTCGGACATGCCCGGCGTGGCCTTGACCTTGTCGAACTGCGGCCAGGAGCCCTGCTCCTCCGGCTCGGCCGGCGTGATCCTGACCTTCAGGTCGTACCACGCGGCCTGGCCGGTGACCGGGTCGGAGTTGGTGATGTCGTCCACCGGGTCGCCCTTCTCCGGCAGCAGCTCGCTGATGAGGTGATTCATCAGGAAGCCCTTCTGCGACTCGTTGGCGTCGTCCTTCAGACCCCAGGCGCCCTTCTGCTTGCCGATCGCGTTCCAGGTCCAGACAGTGTTGGGTTCGCAACCCTCGATCAGCTTCACCTGCACGCGGATCTTGCCGTTGTGCGACTCCAGCCACACCCAGGACATGTCGGCGATGCCCATGGACTCGGCCTTCTGGCGGTTCATGTACAGGTAGTTCTGGGCGCAGATCTGACGCAGCCAGGCGTTCTGCGAATCCCAGGAGTGGTACATGAACATCGGGCGCTGGTTGACCGCGTAGAACGGGTACTCGTCCTCGTCGATCCGGGTCTGCTCCAGCGGCTTGTGCCAGATCGGCAGCGGATCGAAGAACTCGGCCAGACGATCCTTGTGCTCCTGCTTGGTCGGCTGCGGGCCGTCATACAGGCCCTGGCCGGCCAGCTTGAAGCGCTGCTGGGTCTCGGAGTAGAGCTCGATGGTGATCGGGTCGGTCTTGCCCACCCAGCCGGCGTGCTTCGCCAGCTCCAGGTACTCCTGGTTGGCGTAGCGGTAGAACTGCTGGCTCTCCGGCAGGTGATACATGAAGAACCCCTGGTTCTCGATGTACGCCTCCCACTGCTTCGGATTCGGCTCACCGCGCAGGTGGCTCTGACCGTCCTTGCCGCGATAGCCCGACAGGAAGCCGATGCCCGGCTCCTTCTCGAAGTTGACGATGAAGTCCTTGTAGTCCTCGAACTTGCGGCTGCCGTCGTCCTTCGTGAATGCCGGGAACTTCAGGCGGCTGGCCAGCTCGACCATCACCTCCTGCCACGGACGCACGTCGCGATCCGGTTCCAGGATCGGGTGGCGGATGGAGTCCGCCGCCGCGGCCGGCTCGGAGATCGGGCGGTCGAGCATGGAGATGGTGTCGTAGCGCTCCAGATAGGTGGTATCCGGCAGCACCAGATCGGCAAAGCTGACCATCTCGGAGTTGAACGCGTCCGAGACCACGAGATACGGGATCTTGTACTCGCCGTTCTCGTCCTTGGCCCGCAGCATGTCCATCACTTCATCGGTGTTCATCGTGGAGTTCCACGACATGTTCGCCATGAAGAAGATGAGCGTGTCGATCGGGTACGGGTCGCCCTTGACCGCGTTGGTCACGACCATGTGCATCATGCCGTGGTTGGAGATCGGCGCATCCCAGGAGAAGGCCTTGTCGATGCGCAGCGGGTTGCCGTCGTCATCGATCACCAGGTCTTCCGGCGCGGTCGGGAACCCCAGCGGCGGGCTCTTCAGCGGGGTGTTCGGCGCGCATTCCTTCGCCGGCTTGATGCCCGGCGGGACGTGCTTGGGATACGGCGGCTTGGCCAGGTGACCGCCGGGGCAGTCCACCGAACCCAGCATGATCTGCAGGAAGTGGATCGCGCGGCAGGTCTGGAAGCCGTTGGAGTGCGCCGAGATGCCGCGCATCGCGTGCATGGACACCGGACGCCCGACGACCTTGTCGTGCTTGCGGCCCCAGGAGTCGGTCCACTCGACGTCCAGCTCGATGGTCTCCTTGAACGCGACGTGGGCCATCTCCAGCGCCAGGCGCTCGGTCTGCTCGGCCGGCACGCCGGTGATCTCGGCGGTGTTCTCCGGAGAGTACTCGTCATCCAGATAACGCTCGGCCAGCAGGGTCATCACGGTCTTGACCGGGCGGCCGTCCGGGGCGGTGTACTCGCCGAACAGCGCCGGCTTGATGTCCACCTGGCTGCCGTCGACGAAGTCTTCCTTCTCCAGCTCCCAGACCAGCGGGTTGTCGTTGTCGTCGCGCAGGATCAGGCCGTCGCCCTGCTGCCCCGGGGTCTGCACCACCAGCTGGGTGGCATTGGTGTAGCGCACCAGGAAGTCCCAGTCGAACTGGCTGTTCTTCAGCAGCACGTGCAGCATCGACAGCGCGAACAGGCCGTCGGTGCCGGGCTTGATGCCCACCCATTCGTCGGCGATCGCCTGATAGCCGGTGCGCACCGGGTTGATGGCCACGAACTTGCCGCCGTTGCGCTTGAGCTTCTCCAGCCCGATCTTGATCGGGTTGGAGGCATGGTCCTCGGCCACGCCCCACAGCATGTGGTACTTGGTGCGGTCCCAGTCGGGGTCGCCGAATTCCCAGAAGGCAAAGCCCGTGGTGTACAGGCCGCCGGCGGCCATGTTCACCGAACAGAAGCCGCCGTGGGCCGCCCAGTTGTAGGTGCCGAACTGGGTCGCCCACAGGCCGGTCAGGGCCTGCATCTGGTCACGGCCGGTAAAGAACGCCAGCTTGCGCGGATCGGTCTCGCGGATCTTCTTCAGGCGCTCGGACAGGGTGTCGATGGCCTCGTCCCAGGAGATCGGCTCGAACTCGCCGGCGCCGCGCTCGGTGCCCGGCTTGCGGCGCATCGGCTGATGCAGGCGGGCCGGGGACTGCTGCTTCATGATCCCGGCGTTGCCCTTGGCACAGAGCACGCCCTTGTTGATCGGATGATGCCGGTTCCCCTGGATGTAGCGGACCTTGTTGTCCTCCACGGTGACCTTGATGCCACAGCGACAGGCACACATGTAACAGGTGGTGTACTTGATCTCCTGCTTGCCGTGATCTTCGAATTCGGGCAGGGCACTCATGGGCGCGACCTCGTTGACTGTCGGTTCAGTTGTCCACGGCGTATTGTGGACCCCGCCGGAAGGCTTGGCCAACGAGAAGTACTTATGCTCGGATAACCCATATTAATCCCAGAAAGAATTTATTTATTCTCGCGCCGGAACTGGGCATTTTCCGCGCGACCCGCCGCATGGGCTACGATGTTCCCTCGCAAACATAACGCCTCGCCCGAGGCCGGGGGCCTGGATGAACGACCGCGGACTGGTGGATCCCTTTGGCCGGAAGATCGAATACGTGCGCGTATCGGTCACCGACCGCTGCGACCTGCGCTGCTTTTACTGCATGCCGGAGGGCTTTCGCGATTTCGAAGTGCCCGAGCACTGGCTGACCTTCGACGAGATCGAGCGGGTGATGGCGGCCTTCGGGCGCCTCGGCACCCGGCGGGTGCGCCTGACCGGCGGCGAGCCGCTGGTGCGTCACGAACTCCCGGACCTGGCCGCACGCCTGAACGCCCTGCCGGGGATCGACGACATCTCGCTGTCGACCAATGCGGTGCGCCTGGCGAAGCACGCCGACGCGCTGGCCGCGGGCGGGGTCGGGCGCATCAACGTCAGCCTGGATACCCTGCGCCCGGAGGTCTTCAAGGACGTGACCGGCGGCAAGCTGGAGAAGGTGCTGGACGGGCTGATGGCGGCGAAGCGCGCCGGGCTCGATCCGATCAAGATCAACATGGTGGTGATGGGCGGCATCAACGATACGGAGGTCGGCGACATGGTCGACTTCTGCATCGAGCACGGCTTCACCCTGCGCTTCATCGAGACCATGCCGGTGGGCGACACCGGGCGCGCGGCGAACGAAGGCCACTACGTGAACCTGCAGGACGTGCGCCGCGACCTGGAGCAGCGTTTCGAGCTGATCCCCGGGGTGATGCCCGGCGGCGGCCCGGCGCGCTATGTACAGGTGGCGGGCACGGACATGCGGATCGGCTTCATCACCCCGATCTCCCAGCATTTCTGCGACACCTGCAACCGCGTGCGGCTGTCGGTGGACGGCACCATCCACACCTGCCTGGGCAACGAGCACAGCCTGGCGCTGCGTCCGCGGCTGCGCGACGGCTGCAGCGATGCCGAGCTGGAAGAGGCGATCCTCGAGGCGATTGCGCTGAAACCCGAGCGCCACGAATTCAACGAGCGCCCGGAGAAGGTCATGCGCTTCATGTCCATGACCGGCGGCTGACTCAGGCCACCCAGACCGTCTTCGCATTCACGAACTCGCGGATCCCCAGATCCGCGAGTTCGCGCCCGTAGCCGGAATCCTTTACCCCGCCGAAAGGCAGACGCGGGTCGCTTTTCACCACCGCGTTCACGAACGCACAGCCGCATTCCAGCTGACGCGCCAGCGCCTCGCCGCGAGCGCCGTCGGCGGTCCACACCGACCCGCCAAGACCAAAGCGCGAGCGGTTGGCCAGCTCCACCGCCGCCGCGGCATCCGCGGCCCGCGTGATCGCGGCGACCGGCCCGAAGGTCTCCTCGTCGAACGCCGCCATCCCCGGCTCGACGTGGTCCAGCACGGTCGGCGCATAGTAGAAGCCTTCGCCCTCCAGCGGCTGACCGCCGGTGCGGCACACCGCGCCGGCCGCGACACTGCGCTGCACCTGGTCGTGCAGTTCGTCGCGCAGATCGCCGCGCGCCAGCGGGCCCAGATCCGTCCCGTCTTCCATCGGATCACCCGTGCGCAGGTCCGCCACCGCCCGGCTCAGACGCTCCGCAAAGGCCTCGGCGACCGAATCCTCGACGATGAACCGCTTGGCCGCGATGCAGGTCTCGCCGTTGTTCTGGAACCGCCCGCGCACGGCCTCGCGCACCACGGTGTCCAGGTCCGCGTCATGCAGGACGATGAAGGCGTCCGAACCGCCCAGCTCCAGCACCGAGGTCTTCAGGGCCTTGCCCGCGGCCGCACCCACTGCACGCCCGGCGCGCTCCGAACCCGTCAGGCTCACGCCCTGCACCCGCGGATCGGCGATCAGATCCTCGACCGCATCGGAGCCCACCGGCAGGTTGCGGAAGACCCCGTCGGGGAACCCGGCCGCGCGGAACACCTCCTCCAGCGCCTGCGCGCAGCCGGGCACATTGGAGGCATGCTTGAGCAGCACGGTGTTGCCGGCCAGGGTCGCCGGAATGGCCTGGCGGAAGGCCTGCCAGTAGGGAAAATTCCACGGCATGACCAGCAGCACGGTGCCCAGCGGCTGCCAGGCCACGTACGAGCGGGCCGCCTCGGTGGCCACCGGGACGTCCAGCAGGAAGCCCGGCCCGTGCTCGGCGTAGTATTCGCAGGCCACCGCGCATTTCTCCACCTCGGCCAGCGCCTCGACCCGCCGCTTGCCCATCTCGCGGGTCGCGGTCACCGCCAGCTCCTCCCGGCGCCCGCGCAGGACCGCGGCCAGCTCGCGCAGCAGGGCGGCCCGTTCGTGCACCGGCTGCAGGGCCCAGGCCGCGCGGGCGTCCACCGCGCCCTGCAGCGCGGCCTCCACGCCGGCGGCATCCAACCGCGGGTAACTCGCCAGCACCGTGCCGGTGGCCGGATTGACGGCAGTCAGTTCAGTCATCTTCGGGCCTCTCTCTCGGGACTCGCCGGGCCAGCGCCCGCCCGGGTGGATTGATCACGCGCCCACAGCCGAGTATAAGACGCACACATCCGTATTCGGTAAGGGCCTTCGCAATCATGTCGACTCTCTCGATTCGCAACGTCTGCCTGCTGGGCGGAACGGGCTTCGTCGGGCACCACATCGTGGCGCGGCTGATCGACCGTGGACTGAATGTACGCGTGGTGACGCGCCACCCGCACCGTCACCGCGAGCTCATGGTGAACCCCGAGGTCGACCTGATCGCCGGCAACGTCCACGACCCGGAGGACCTCGACCGGGTCCTGCGCGACCAGGATGCCGTGATCAACCTGGTCGGGATCCTCAACGAGCGCGGCCACGACGGCTCCGGCTTCCGCCGCGCTCACACCGAGCTGACGGAAAAGGCCCTGGCCGCCGCCGAGCGCCAGGGCGTGCGCCGCTTTCTGCAGATGAGCGCGCTGAAGGCCGACATGCCGGACCCGCCCAGCCACTACCTGCGGACCAAGAGCGAGGCCGAACAGGCGGTGTTCGCGGCCACGGCCTTCCCGGTCACGGTGTTCCGCCCGTCGGTGATCTTCGGCCCGGAGGACAGCTTCCTCAACCGCTTCGCCACCCTGCTGCGCTTCTCCCCGATGATGCCGCTGGCCCGCGCCGAGGCACGCTTCGCCCCGGTGTTCGTGGGCGACGTGGCCGACCACTTCGCCGCGGCCCTGAACGATCCGGGGACCTTCGGTCAGGGGTTCGAACTGTGCGGCCCGCGGGAGTACAGCCTGGGCGAACTGGCGCGCTACGTCGGCCGGGTCTCCGGCCACCGGCGCCCGGTCATCGGCCTGCCGGACTGGGCGGGCCGCCTGCAGGCGAACGTCCTGGAGTACGTGCCGGGCAAGCCGCTGTCGCGCGACAACCTTGCCTCGCTGTCGATCGACAGCGTATGCGCCGGACAGACCCTGCACTGCCCCACCCGGGTGGAGAGCATTGCGCCCACCTATCTGGGCAAGGGCGGCCGCGAGGCGCGCATGCAGCAGCTGCGCACCAGCTACGAGCGCGACTGAGGCGCCCGCGTCCGGGATGCACATCTATCTGGTCGGTGGCGCGGTCCGCGACCGGCTCCTGGGCCGCCCGGTCAGTGAACGCGATTACGTAGTGGTGGGCGCCACGCCCGAGGCCATGGAAGCGGCCGGCTATCGTGCCGTGGGGCGCGACTTTCCGGTGTTCCTCCATCCGCGGACGCAGGAGGAATACGCCCTCGCCCGCACCGAGCGCAAGACCGCGCGCGGCTACCACGGCTTCCAGTTCAACGCCGCCCCCGATGTCCCGCTGGAACAGGACCTGGAACGGCGCGACCTCACCATCAACGCCATGGCCGAGGACGACGGCGGCGAGCTGATCGACCCGTTCGGCGGCCGTACCGACCTGGAAAACCGCATCCTGCGGCATGTCTCCCCGGCCTTCGCCGAAGACCCGGTACGCCTGCTGCGTCTGGCACGCTTCGCCGCCCAGCTGGCCCCCTGGGGGTTCGAGATCGCCGACGAGACCCGCGCCCTGCTGCGCGAGCTGGTCGCCTCGGGGGAAGTTGACGCCCTGGTACCGGAACGCGTCTGGGCCGAGTTCGAAAAGGCCCTGGCCAGCCCCGCTCCGCGCCGGTTCATCGAGGTGCTGCGCGAATGCGGGGCGCTGGAGGTACTGCTGCCGGAACTGGAACGGCTGTTCGGCGTACCCCAGCCAGCGAAATACCATCCCGAGATCGACACCGGCGTACACACCCTGATGGTGCTGGACCAGGCCACGCGCCTGAGCGACGCGCCCGAGGTCCGCTTCGCGGCGCTGACCCATGATCTGGGCAAGGCGGACACCCCGGAGGACATCCTGCCCGCGCACCACGGGCACGAGGAACGCAGCGTCACCCACATCAAGGCGCTCGCCGAACGTCTGCGCATCCCCCGGCGCTACCGCGACCTCGCGATCCGGGTGGCGCGCCATCACGGCCTCGCGCATCGCCTGTTCGAACTGCGCCCGAAGACCGTGATGAAACTGATCGAGGGCCTGGATGCCCTGCGCCGCCCGGAAAACGTCGAGCCCTTCCTGCTGGCGGTCGAGGCCGACTTCCGCGGGCGAACCGGCTGGGAGGAGCGCCCCTACCCCCAGGCCGACGCCCTGCGGCGCGCCGTGGAGGCCGCCACGGCCGTCAGCCCGCAACCCCTGATCGAGGCCGGCCACCAGGGCCCGCAGCTGGGCGAAGCCCTGCGCCACGAACGCATCCGCGCGATCGCCGACGCGCTGGCCAAAGACTGAAACCGGCACCACTTGCCTGCAACGCGCAGCGGCCGTACTCTTCACGGTTCGTTGCCGCACAGAGGATCCCGCAATGGATTTCGCCAAGGCCCGGATGAACATGGTGGAACAGCAGGTACGTCCCTGGGACGTGCTGGACATGCGCGTGCTGGGGGTGATGGAGACGCTGCCGCGCGAGCGCTTCATGCCCGAGCCCTACCAGGCCCTGGCCTACGCCGACACGGAGATCCCCCTGGGCCACGGCGAGGAGACCCTGCCGCCGCGCGTCATCGGACGCATGCTGCAGGCGGTCGCCCCGCAGCCCACCGACACCGTGCTGGAGATCGGCAGCGGTTCCGGCTATGCCACCGCCTGCCTCGCGAGCCTGGCTGCGCATGTAGACAGCGTGGATCGCCATGACGACCTGCGTCTGGCCGCGCGCAACCGCCTGCACGACCTGGGGCTCACCAATGCCGCCCCGCGCACCGGAACGGTGACCCCGGGCTGGCGCCCCCCGCGCGAACGCTACGACGTCATCGCGCTTAACGGGGCGATGACCGAATACGACGATTTCCTCGAACAATTCCTCGCCCTGGGCGGCCGCCTGTTCGTGATCACCGGGGAACCGCCGATCATGGAAGCGCGCCTGATCACCCGCACCACCGAGGACAACACCCGGCACGAGGACCTTTTCGAAACCCGCGTGCCGCCGCTGGCCGGGTTCGAGCCGCGTCCGGCCTTCGAGTTCTAGATCCCGCGAAACCCGCGGATCCACCGGGCCCGCCCGCCTTCGGCGGCGGGCTTTGCTAGTATCGAGAACTTCGCCAGCCCGGAATCGAATCGCCATGAAACGACTGCATCCCCTGATCGCCGCCGCCGGTCTCGCCCTGTTCACGGCCGCCCCCGCCCAGGGCGCGAGCCTGATGGAAGTCTACGAACAGGCCGCGCAAGAAGACGCCGAACTGCAGATCGCCGAGGCGGAATACCGCAGTGCCCTGCAGAATCGCCCGGCCGCCCGCTCCGGTCTCCTGCCCCAGCTGCGCGGCGAGATCGAAGGCGGTGCGTTCTACAACGACCCGGACGGACGCGACAGCACCGATGGGCGGCAGAGCCGTTTTGCGCTGTTGCTGGACCAGAGCATCTACGACCGGCGCAACTACGTGGAACTGAGCCAGGCCGACCTGGAGATCGCCCGGGCCGAGGCGGAACGCGATGCCGCGCGCCAGGACCTGATGCTGCGGGTGTCCGAAGCCTATTTTGACGTGCTCGTGGCCCAGGAAGGCCTGGAATTCAGCGTCGCCGAACTGGAGGCCATCGAGCGCCAGCTGGAGCAGACCGAACGCCGCTTCGACGTCGGCCTGATCGCCAGCACCGACGTAAAGGAAGCCCGCGCCCAGCGCGACCTGGCCGAGGCCCAGCGCATCGGCGCCGAAAACGAACTGGACGTGGCCCGCGAACAGCTGGCATTGATCACCAACCGCTACTGGGACGAACTCGATACCCTGGCCCCCGATGCCGAACTCCAGCTGCCGCAGCCGCGGGATGCCGAGGCGTGGGTGCAGCGTGCCCTGGAGAACAACCTGGAGCTGGCCGCGCAGCGCCTCGCCACCGAGACCGCGCGCGAGCAGATCGACCGCCAGCGGGCCGAAGGTCTTCCTCGTCTCGGCCTCAACGCCTCAGTCAGCGAAAACCGCTTTCATTCGGTGGACGAACCAGCCATGCCTCCCGGCCAGAGCTCCCAGTTCAACGACTCCACCGAAGCTCAGATCGGCATCCGTCTGGAGATCCCGCTGTACACCGGCGGCCGGGTGACCGCCCTGACCCGTCAGGCACGCGAGGACTTCCAGGCCGCGCAGCAGGGGCAGACGCAGGTCGAGCGCATGACCCGGCGCGACACCCGCAACGCCTATCTCGCCTCGGTGGCCGCCGAATCCCGCGTGCGAGCACTGAACCGGGCACTGGAATCGACCCAGGCCGCGTTCGAGGCGGCCGAGGCCGGCTTCGAGGTCGGCACCCGCACTCAGGTGGATGTCCTGCTGGCCCTGCGCGAAGTGTTCGGCGCCGAGCGCGACTTCGCCGAGGCGCGTTACGAGTTCCTCGCCAACACCCTGCGCCTGGAACGCGCGGCGGGTCAGCTGGCCGAGGAAGACCTCGAATCCATCGACGCCATGCTGGAGTGATGAGCGGGGCTGCGCGGGCTCGCTGCGAGCGTTCCGAACGCTCGCCGCTGCTGCTGGTCGACCTGCAGGAGCGGCTGATGGCGGCGATGCCGGAAACCGATCGTGAACGCACCGTGCGCAACGCCGGGCGGCTGGTGGAAGCCGCGCGCCAGCTGGGTATTCCGGTGGAGGTGTCGCGCCAGTATCCGCAGGGGCTGGGCGACACCGTTGAACCACTGCGCTCCGCGCTCGAGGATCTCGGCGACCTGGCCACCGTGACCGACAAGACCGCCTTCTCCTGCTGCGGCGAGGCGGCCCTGGAGCAGCGCCTGGCGGGTTGCCACAGCGTGGTCATCGGCGGTGCCGAGACCCACGTGTGCGTGACCCAGACCGCGCTGGACCTGCTGGATGCCGGGGTCACGGTGTTCGTGGCGGCCGATGCGGTGTGCTCGCGCAACCCCGAGCTGCGCGGCAACGGCCTCGAGCGCCTGCGCGCGGCGGGGGCGATCATCACCAATCACGAATCCGTGCTTTTTGAATGGCTGGGCGATGCCCGCGCCGCCGAGTTCAAGTCGGTCAGCCAGCTGCTGCGCGAGGTCTGAGATGCGCGTGGTCGGCAATATCCTGCTGGGCATCTGGCTCGTGCTGTACGGCCTGCGCGGGCTGCTCGGACTGCAGTTCCAGTACGATCACTACGTCATGAGCGCCCTGGCACTGACCGCCGGCGTGCTCTTCATCCTGCGCCGATAGAGAGACACCGATCGCATGCGTCTTACCCCGGACGAATACCGCGAACTGGACGGCCGCCGCATCACCCTGCTGGGGATGTCGGGCGTCGGCAAGACGCGGCTGTCCAACATGCTGCGCCAGGAGGACTGGTTTCATTACTCCGGCGACTATCGCATCGGCACGCGCTACCTGAACGAACCGATCCTGGACAACATCAAGTCCCAGGCGATGCAGGTGCCGTTCCTGCGCGAGCTGCTGCGTTCGGACTCCATCCAGATCATCAACAACATCACCGTCGACAACCTGCACCCGGTGTCCAGCTTCCTCGGCAAGCTGGGCAACCCGGAGCTGGGCGGGCTGCCGCTGACCGAATTCAAGCGCCGCCAGGCCCTGCACCACGAGGCCGAAGTGCAGGCGATGCTGGACGTGCCGGACTTCATCCACAAGGCGCGCACCCTGTTCGGCTACCCGCATTTTGTCAACGATGCCGGCGGTTCGGTGTGCGAGCTGGACAGCCCCGGCGTGCTCGAGACCCTGGCCGAACACACCATCATCCTCTATATCCAGGCCACGGACGAGGACGAGCGGGAGCTGATCGAACGCGCCGAGGCCAACCCCAAGCCGCTGTACTACCGCGAGGCCTTCCTCGACCAGCAGCTGGCCGAATACATGCGCATCGAGGAGCTGGAGTACGTCGCCCAGATCGACCCCAATGCCTTCGTGCGCTGGGTATTCTCGCGCCTGTTCCGGGCGCGGCTGCCGCGTTACGAACAGATCGCCGAGACCTGGGGCTACACCGTCAGCACCACCGAGGTGGCCCGGGTGCGCAACGCGGCCGACTTTGACGAGCTGGTCTGCATGGCCCTGGAACGCGAGAGGCGACTGTAATGCCCCTGGTTGCACACTCCGGACTCCCCACCTTCGAACGCCTGCGCAGCGAGGGCGAGTCGGTCCTGCCGAATGACTTCGCCCGCCAGCAGGAGATTCGCGCGCTGCACATCGGGCTGCTGAACATGATGCCGGATGCCGCACTGGCGGCCACCGAGCGTCAGTTCTTTCGCCTGATCGGCGAGAGCAACCAGATCGCGCAGTTCTACATCCATCCGTTCACGCTGCCGCAGCTCAAGCGCGGCCGGAAGGGGCGCGAGCACGTCGAGAACTACTACGAGGACTTCGAGAAGCTCAAGGAAGAAGGCCTGGACGCGCTGATCATCACCGGGGCCAACGTGACCCAGCCGGATCTGGCCCTGGAGCCGTTCTGGGAACCGCTGGCCGAGGTGGTGGACTGGGCCTGGCAGAACGTGACCTCCACGCTGTGCTCCTGCCTCGCGACCCATGCGGTGCTGCAATCGCACTACGACGAACACCGCCAGCACATGGGCGAGAAGCTCTGGGGCGTGTTCCCGCACCGGGTGGTGGACCGCGGGCACCCGCTGGTGACCGGGGTGAACACCCGTTTCGACGTGCCGCACTCCCGTTACAACAAGGTCACCCGCGAGCAGTTCGAACGCCACGGCCTGCGCGTGCTGGTGGAAAGCGAGGAAGCCGGCATCCATCTGGGCGCCTCGCCGGACGGTTTCCGCATGGTCTTCTTCCAGGGCCATCCGGAGTACGACTCGATCAGCCTGCTCAAGGAATACAAGCGCGAAGTGGTGCGCTATATCGAGGGCGACCGCAAGGCCTATCCGCCACTGCCGGAGAACTACCTGATGCCGCAGGCGGCCGCGATCCTCGATGAACACCGCGAGCACGTGGAGGCGGCGCTGGAGCACTGCACCGAGATCCCGGCCCTGCCCGAGGCCCTGCTGCTGGACCGCCTGGACAACACCTGGCACGACACCGCGCTGGCGGTCATCAACAACTGGCTGGGCAACGTCTACCAGCTGACCAACCTCGACCGCCGCAAGCCCTTCCGCGACAGCGTCGACCCCGACGACCCGCTGGCCGGGCGGCGGTAGGACGTTACGCCGGAACCCGACCCCGGTCATTGCGAGTTTGCGATTCCGAACGGCGGCAAGCGCGGCAAAGCAAACGTTACGCCGGAACCCGACCCCGGTCATTGCGAGGCGCCGCAGGCGCCGTGGCAATCTTTTCTGCGGAGGCACCCGAGCCGAACGCCCTGTCGGTGTCCGGAGACTGTCACGGCGCCCTCGGCGCCCCGCAATGACGGGCGACACAACGGAAGGACTGCATGACCGAGACCGATCGCGACAAACGCCGACGCCCCCTCGTCAGCCTGTACGAGACCATCGCCGGCGACGAGGATGCCCGTGCCTGCAAGGACATCCCCGAGGGGGCGTGCAACGCGCAGCCACGCAATTTTTTCGTCCACCTGGTCGCCAATACCCTGTCCAAGATCGGCGACGAACTGGCCTCCGCGCGCCTGGTTCTCGCCTGGCTGCTGAGCGCGCTGGGGGCCCCGGCCGCGTTCGCCGGTTTCCTGGTCCCCATCCGTGAATCGGGCTCGCTGCTGCCGCAGCTGTTCGTGGCCGCCTCGATCCGCCGCCGCGCCATCCGCAAGGGGTTCTGGGTGCTGGGCAGCGCGCTGTCCGGGTTTGCGGTCGCGGGCATGGCCATCACCGCCCTGACCCTGGAGGGGGCCGCCGCGGGCTGGGCCATCATCGCCCTGCTGATCGTGTTTGCGCTGTCCCGCGGCATCAACTCGGTGGCGTCCAAGGACGTGCTGGGCAAGACCATCGCCAAGCAGCGCCGCGGCACGGTGATGGGCTACGCCGCCTCGGCCGCCGGCTTCTTCACCCTGGCCCTGGGCGGGTACCTGACGCTGGCCAGCCTGGACGATGCCGGTGTCGGCCTGTTCGTGGCCCTGCTGGCGGCGTCAGCGGGCGCCTGGTGGATCGCGGCGGCGGTGTTCGCCCGCTTGCACGAGGACCCGGGTGCCACCGAAGGGGGCGTCAACGGATTCGGGGAGGCCCTGCGCTCGCTGCGCCTGCTGTGGAGCGACCGCGCCTTCGGCCACTTCGTGCTGACCCGCGCACTGCTGATGAGCACCGCGCTGGCGCTGCCGTTCTACGTGCTGCTGGCCGAGGATGCGACCGAGGGGGCACTGGCAACCCTGGGCCTGCTGATCCTCGCCAGCGGGCTCGCCTCCGCGCTCAGCGCGCCGGTGTGGGGCCGGATGTCCGACCGTTCCTCGCGCGGGGTCCTCGTGCTGTCCGGCGGACTGGCCACGCTGCTGGGCTTCGTCGTCGCCCTGGGCAGCTGGTTCGCCCCGGCCGGAGCCGCCCTGCTGGACATGGGCTGGGTGCATGCGGTGCTGTTCTTCCTGCTGGGCATCAGCCACGCGGGCGTGCGGCTGGGGCGCAAGACCTATCTGGTCGACATGGCCACGCAGGAGACCCGCGCGGCCTTCACCGCGGTCAGCAACACCGTCATCGGCGTGCTGCTGCTGGTCGGGGGCCTGTTCGGCCTGGTGGCCCAGCTGGCCGGCACCGAATTCGCCATCTTCGTACTGGCGCTGATGAGTCTGGCCGGGGCCCTGAGCGCCTGGCGCATGAAGGAGGTCTGAACATGAGAGACGCTGAACCATGGCCCTGATCACCCTGCGCGACATCCACCTGGCCTATGGCATGGCCTCGCTGCTGGACGGCACCGGCCTGAGCCTGGAACCGGGCGAGCGGGTGGCGATCGCCGGACGCAATGGCGAGGGCAAGTCGACCCTGCTGCGCATCCTCGCCGGCGAGGTGGAACCGGATGCCGGCGACATCACCCGCCGCGACGGGCTGACCGTCGCCTGGCTGACCCAGGAGCTGCCGCCGGGCATCGAGGGGAGCGTGTTCGACGTGGTCGCCGAAGGCCTGGGCGAGTCCGGGCGGCTGCTGGAACGCTTTCACCACCTGAGCCAGGCGGCCGCCAGCGGCGACGCCGAGGCCCTGGAGAAGATGGGGCCGGTACAGGCACAGCTGGACGCGATCGACGGCTGGAGCTTGCAGAACCGGGTCGAAACCACCCTGTCGCGGCTGGAGCTGGACCCCGAGGCCGAGTTCGCCACCCTCTCCGGCGGGCTCCGGCGCCGGGTCTGGCTGGCCCGCGAACTGGTGCGCGACCCCGACATCCTGCTGCTGGACGAGCCCACCAACCATCTGGACGTGGCCGCGATCCGCTGGCTCGAGGGCTTTCTGACCGGCAGCCGCATGACCGTGGTGTTCATCAGCCACGACCGCCAGTTCATGGAGAACGTGGCCACCCGCATCCTCGAACTGGACCGCGGCCAGCTGCACGAGCACCCGCCGTCCATCGCCGCATTCCGCGAGCGTCAGGCCGAACGCCTGGAGGTGGAGGCCCGGCATCAGGCGGAATTCGACCGCAAGCTGGCACAGGAGGAGGCCTGGATCCGCCAGGGCATCAAGGCCCGGCGTACGCGCAACGAGGGCCGCGTGCGCGCATTGCAGCAGCTGCGTCAGAAACGCGCCGAACGCCGCGAGCGCGCGGGGCAGGTGCGCATGCAGCTGAGCCCGGAACAGCGCTCCGGCAAGCGGGTAATCGAGGCCGAACACGCCAGTTTCGGCCACTCCGGCACGCCGGTGCTGCGCGACGTGAACCTGCTGCTGCAGCGCGGCGACACCCTGGGCGTGATCGGCCCCAACGGCGCCGGCAAGACCACCCTGCTGCGCGGCCTGCTGGGCGATCTGCCGCCGCTGGCCGGGACGGTCAAGCTGGGCACCCAGCTGACCATCGCCTACTTCGACCAGACCCGCGCCCACCTGGACGAACAGACCACGGTGCAGGATGCCGTGGGCGAGGGCCGTGAACAGGTGACGGTCAACGGCGAGACGCGCCATGTGCTGAGCTATCTGGGCGATTTCCTGTTCCCGCCGGCGCGCGCCCGCCAGCCCGTCTCCGCGCTGTCCGGCGGCGAACGCAACCGCCTGTTGCTGGCGAAGCTGTTCCTGCGTCCGGCCAACCTGCTGGTGCTCGACGAACCCACCAACGACCTCGACGTGGAGACCCTGGAGCTGCTGGAGTCGCTGCTGATCGAATACAAGGGCAGCGCCATCGTGGTCACCCACGACCGCGCGTTTCTCGACAACGTGGCCACCAGCACCCTGGTGGTCCCCGGCGATGGCAGCATCGAGGAGTTCGTCGGCGGCTGGTCGGATCTGCCCGAGCGCGTGACCCGGCGCCTGATCGAGGGGGACCCGGCGCCGGACTCCGGGGCCGCCGCGGACGCGGCATCCCGGGCCACAACCCGGACCGCCCCGGCGCCGGAGCCCGCCGTCGCGGCCTCGGGCTCGGGCTCGGGCTCGGGCAAGCTCTCCTACAAGGACGCCCGCGAACTGGAGGCCCTCCCGGGCCGCATCGAGGCGCTGGAGACGGAGCAGGACTCGATCAACCAGGCCCTCTGCGACCCCGAAACTCAGCGGGACGGCGAGCGCGTGCGCGAACTGCAGGCGCGCCTGGCCGAAGTGGAACAGGAGCTGGAAGAAGCCTACCAGCGCTGGGAAGAACTGGAATCCTGAAGCTCTCGCCCGCGTCTCTCCCGGTGAAGCCCGGCCGGACCACCTGCCTTTTCGCGGCTCCGGGAGCGATGCCCCCCCACGAAACACTCAACTCCGGGGCATCTTTGCCGTAACAGCAGGAGAAACGACACGACCCGCGGGTCACCCTTTCCGTGTACGCCCGTACGCGGTGGTAGCAAGCGCCCGCAGAGGCGCCGGCGGAGGAGCAACTCATGCTGGACAAGTTTTCGATCCGCGGACTGCTGACGGCCGGTTTCGGTCTGGTGGTCCTGATCCTCGTCATCAACTCGGTCATGGCCCTGCACGCGCTGCAGACCGGCGCCCGGGACGTACAGAATCTGACCGGAGAAGATTACCCGGCCGTCGCCCGGGTCAACGAAGTCCAGCAGCGGCTGCAGGAAAGCGCGGCCTTCCTGGGCTTTTACCTGATGAGCGACGAGCAGGGCCACCATGACGCCTGGCTGGAATCCATGGACGCCCTGCAGACCGCGGCACGGGAGCTCAACAACGACCCCGTGGTGGCGGCCGACCGCGACATGGCCCGCTCGGCCGAAGCGGTCCGTGAACACGTCGACCGCTTCCACGGCCACGTCGACCGTCTGACCGAACTGGCCACCGACGACGCCGCCAACATGCCCGCGCTGGAGATCGCCAACCAGCGGGCCAATCCAGCCACCCGTGCCATGGCGCAGCAGGCGTCCACGATGATCGACGCCGAGACCAACCTGCCGGAGTTCCAGCGTTCCCTGGAACGTCTGCAGCAGTTCCATAACCTGCGCATGAGCGCACTGCAGGTCACCTCGAACCTGCGCGGCTTCCTTGCCTTCCGCGACGACGCCTTCGTCCAGAACGTGAATCTCTATCGCGGGCAGCTGGAAAGCATCGTGGAGGATCTCGAAGGGCAATCCGCCACCCTGGACTTCGAACAGGAAATCGCGCTGGAAGATTTCGCCGGATCACTGGAAACCCTGCGGGGTGCGCTGGACGACATCTTCGAGGTCCACGGCTCGCCCGAGGCATTCCAGGATGCCGACATGATCCGCACCGAAATCGGCCCGCTGCTGATGGAAGCCCGCGGGGAACTGGATGGGCTCAGCGAGGCCATCACCCGGCGTGCGGAGACCCGGGCCGGTGAACTGACCACCACCATGCGCAACACCCAGGTGGCGCAGATGGTGCTGGCCATCGCGGGCATCATCCTCGGACTGGCCGGCGCGGCCACCATCATCATCACCATCCGCCGGGCCATGAACCGCTCGTCCACCGCGCTGGAGGAGATCGCCGACGGCGACGGCGACCTGACCCGCCGGCTGGAAGAGCACGGACTGAAGGAGACTGCCGCGCTGGGGCGCGCCTTCAACCGCTTCACCGACAAGATCGCCAGTGCCGTGGGCAAGGCCCGTGGCAGCACCGAGACCCTGCGTCAGGCCACCGACAACCTGAACCAGGAGGCCTACGGGGCGCGCGAGGCGGTTTCGCGCCAGCGCGACGAGACCGAACGCGTGGCCACCGCCATCAACGAGCTGCAGAGCAGCGCCGAGGAGATCGCCCGCAACACCGACGCCACCTCGCAGTCGGGCCAGGAGGCCGGTAACGCCGTACACCAGGGCATGGAGGTGATGGAACGCAACGTGGCCTCGATGTCCTCCCTGCTGGGCACGGTGGAACAGGCCGCCGACACGGTCTCGAACCTGGGCGAGGATTCCCGCCAGATCGGCACCATCCTCGAGGTGATCCGCGGAGTGGCCGAGCAAACCAACCTGCTGGCGCTGAACGCCGCGATCGAGGCGGCCCGCGCCGGCGAACATGGCCGCGGCTTCGCGGTGGTCGCCGACGAGGTGCGCAAGCTCGCCACCCGCACCCAGGAGTCCACCGACGAGATCGAGGGCATGATCTCGCGGCTGCAGAGCGCCACCAACAACGCGGTCTCGGTGATGAAGAAGGGCCAGGAAGAGGCGGAGACCACCATGGAACACACCGCCGAAGTGAACGGCGCGCTGCAGCAGATCCGCCAGTCGGTGGACACCATCTCCGAGATGACGGATCAGATCGCCGTCGCGGCGCGCGAGCAGACCACCGTGGTCGAGGACATCAACCGCACCATCGTGCAGATCTCCGACGGCGCCGACCAGTCGGCCGAGACCGCCGACCGCGTCAGCGCGGCCTCCGACGAGCTCAAGCAGGTGGAAAGCGAGATCCAGCGCGCCCTGGCGCAGTTCCGCCTCTGAACGCCGGCCCCGGGGGTAGCCGGGTCCGCCGCCGGGGCTGCCCGCGCGGACCCGAAACCGCTGCCCCGGGCGGTGCATTGTTCCCCGTCACGCCCCCGTGGCAGTCTTGTTCGATGCTGAACCTGCGACGCCCGGCACCCCCGACGGACCCCGCGGCCGATCGCGAACGCTTCCGGCGCGCGCTGCTGTGGCCCTTTGTCGGGGTGATGGCCCTGGTCCTGATCCACGCCCTGCAGGAGGTGCTGGGCGCGGATTTCTCGCGTCTGGGCATCCTGCCGCGCGACGGCGTCGGCGCGCTGGGGATCTTCACCTCGCCCCTGATCCACGGATCCTGGGGGCACCTGATGGCCAACGCCCCCACCCTCTGGGTGCTGGGCATCCTCACGCTCTACGGCTTCCCGCAGGCCACGCGCACCGCGGTCCCGCTGATCTGGATCATGGGCGGGCTGGGGGTCTGGCTGTTCGCCCGCGAGGGCCTGCACATCGGCGCCAGCGGCCTGACCCACGGCCTGATGTTCTTTGCCGTGGTCATCGGTATCCGCCGCCGCGATGCGCTGTCCATCGCGCTGACGATCATCGTGCTGTTCCTCTACGGCAGCATGTTCTGGGGGGTGTTCCCGACCACCCCCGGCGTGTCGTTCGAGGCGCACCTGTTCGGTGCGACCGTGGGCGCGGTCTGCGGCTGGTTCCTGTACCGCCGCGACCCCTTCCCGGTGGCACAGCGCTACGCCTGGGAAGAAGACCCGGACGACCCCACCGACGCCGAGACCCTGCGCAAGATCGAGCAGGGCCGCCTGGACGAGATCGAACCGCCCCGCCACCGCGACCAGCACGGCCCCGGCGGCCCTGACGGCCCCGACGATCCGCCCGACCGCCGGGATTAATCCCCGAAGGTCACCCGCAGACCCGCGCGCAGGGTCAGCCCCGGGGCGGGCTCGTAATACCGTCCGAAGTTTGCGTTGATGCGAACGTTGTCGATGTTGTCGGCATCCAGAAGGTTGTTCGCGCCAACGAAGGTCTCGATATTCGCGCCGTTGCGCGTCCACTCGCGCCCGGCCCGCAGGTTGACCGTGGTCTGCGAGCCGACGCGCTCGTCGTTGGCGTCGTCGGCGTAGCGCGCCCCGGCGTGCAGGGCATCCACGGTGACGAACCAGGGACCGTCGCGCCAGTCGGCCTCCAGGAACAGCTGCTCGCGCGGCAGTCCGGGCAGCCGATTGCCGTCGTGGCGCACGCCGTCGACGTCTTCGTATTCACGAAAGCGGAAATCATTGAGGGTGAAGGCGCTGCTCAGGGTCCATTGCGGCGTCGCCTGCCAGTCCAGCGCCAGCTCCAGCCCGTCGCGCGCGGTGCGCCCGGCATTGGTGTAGAAGTCCCGGTCCCCCTCGCCCTCGATCTGGAAGGGCGTGATCTCGTCGCGCACCCGTGTGCTCCAGAGCACCGCCTCCCAGCCGAACGCACCCTGTTCGCCGCGCCAGCCCAGTTCCAGGCTGCGAGCCTTCTGCGGCTCGAGGTCCGGGTTGAAGCCGCCTCCGCCCCCGGGATTGGCGAATTCGGTGAAGGTCGGGGTCTCGAAATTGGTGGCCACGTTCACCCACGCCCGCTGCCCCGGGCGGAAATGCCACACCAGCCCCGCCATCAGGCTCTCCTCGCGGAAGGTGCGCCCATCCGAACGATCCGGCTCGCCGACCTCCTCGGAAAAGTCATCATCGATGCTGAAACGAATACGATCGTGGCGCGCCCCCAGCACCAGGTTCCAGTCCTCGCCCAGCAGGGTATCGGTATGCAGGAAGGCGCCACGGGTGCGGGCGCGTTCGGTCTGTTCCAGGGCAAGATTGGTGACGGGATCATTCGGGTCCGCGGAACAGCCGGGAGCCTGGTCATCTTCCTCGGGATCACGGTCGAACAGCTGTCCGGCGGAACAGCGTCGCGTCCGCTCGTCGCGCTGTTCCTCCAGATCCACGCCCGCCAGCCAGCGCGTCGGCCCGAGATCGCCTTCCAGCTGGGCATTCAGCCCGTAGAAGTCGCGCTCGTATGCCACCCGGCTCGACCCCGGGAACGGCAGCTGCTGGGCGTAGTCGCGCTGCGTCCAGAATCCGCCGACGCGCAGATCCAGCTCACCCACCGGCTGTTCCCAGCGCAGCCCGGCGGTCAGCTGTTCGGCCTCCTGGGTCGCATCCAGCGACTCGGCGTTCGGGGCGGCCTGGCGCCGGTCCTCGCGCATCTCGTCGCGGGTCAGCCCGCCCGGGTCCTCGGTGCGCGGGGCGTCCAGGTAGCGCAGGTGGGCACGCAGCGTGCCGTCGCCCAGTTCGCTTGCCGTATGCAGGCGCAGATAGCGCTTTTCCGCCCGCGACTGGTCGCGGTAGCCATCCATGCGGAAATCATGCGCGGTCAGCGAGTAGCGGTGCTCGCCGAGGTCCGCCTCGCTGGTCGCCTCCAGCCGACGAAACCCGTGCGAGCCTGCCAGCGCCCCGCCCCCATGCCCGCGCGGCTCGCTGCCGTCCCGGGTGCGGATCGAGATCACCCCGCCGGAGGCATTGCCGTACAGCGCCGCGCTGGGCCCGCGCAGCACCTCGATGTCGCGGATGTTCAGCAGGTCGATCGCATCCACCTGCGACTGCCCGTCCGGCGTGGTCTCGGGGATCCCGTCCTGCAGGATGCGCAGCCCGCGCACGCCGAACGGAGCGCGGGAACCGAACCCGCGGATGGAGATGCGCACATCCTGCGCGAAGTTGTGGCGGTTCTGCGCGAACACCCCCGGAACGCGATTCAGGGCCTCGTCCAGCTGCAGCCCCTGGCGCCCCTCGGTGGCCTGACGCCCGTCCACCCGGCTGACCGAGGCCGGCAGCTCCGCCAGCGGCGTCGTCAGCCGCGGCGCCGACACCTCCACCGGATCCAGCACCACGGGCTCGTCCGCCAGCCCTGCCAGGGGCAGGAGCACGGACAACGTCCCCGCGACACGCAAAAGACAGCTCGACATGACCCCCTCCCGTTCTTGAACGTCCGTGTTACCGAGTCGTCATCGCCCGGCAACACATGCGTCATTTCCGTTCTCCAGGGAAACACTGATCAATGTACACGCTCAGACCATCAATGCCGACGATCATCGGCTGGAGGCCAGCCGCGGCGAATGGCTGAAGGTCGCTGACGAAGCGCTGCTGCTGGCCCAGCCTCAGGCGCTCACCCTGGCCAGCGGCGACGGGGCTGCGCCCTGAGTGGCTCACCGTTCTGGCGCGCACAAAAAAGGCCACCGGACGGGATGTCCGGTGGCCGAAGGTCCCCGAAGACGTTACGAGGGGATCAGAAGCTGTACTGCATGCGGGCGAGGAAGATGTCCGGACTGTCGTCGCGGAAGGCGCCTTCCGAAAGGGCGTCCACGGCATCGCTGTCATCCACATCCACCATCACGTAGTTCGCCATGAAGCGCAGATTGGGATTGACGTAATAGTTCACCCCCAGAGTGAAATTCTTCTGCTCCCCTCCCAGGATCCCGGAATCTCCCAGATCCACCGAGCTGTAACGCGCGGCGATCTCCCACGCACCGGACGAGCGCTCGGGCTCGACGGTGCGGAAACCGGTCGGACGATAGCCACGCGTCTCGCCGGTCAGGACCCAGCCGGCCTGGACATGCCAGCCATCAAAGCTGACGTCCGAACCGGAGTCACGATCCACCTCGGCCCGCATGTATTCCGCGCTGGCGTGGAACGGTCCGGTGAGAAAACCGAGCTCCAGGCCCGCCTTGGTGGTGGAGCGGGCATCGATGCTGCCCGTATCGATCAGGCGATTCCCCTCGGTCGGGCGAGATTCCGGACGATCACGAAAGCGCACGCTGCCCTCGCGCGCATTGCTGGCAATGCGTTCGTGGGACAGGGAACCACCAAGGTGGACGACCTGATCGCCGCGAACCGGATTGAAAGTCACGCGGCCGGCGGCGCCCAGCGGTGCGTCGCCATCCGGATCCCCTTCGATGGAGTGCGAGTACCCCATCACGGAATAGTGATAGTTATCACCGGACTGATCGAATCCGACACCGATGCGACGGGAATCGGTGAAAACCTGAGATGAAGCCCGCTCGATGAAAGTCATGCGATTGGAACTGGTCAGTGTTTCCATGCCCTGCGGCACCTTGAACTGACCCATCTGGAGTGTACCGGCATCCGTGTCATACGAGATCTTGAGATCGTTGTAACTGATGCTGCCACCGGCGAAATCAAACTCGATCTGATAGCCCCAGCGGCCACCCAGATCACCACTGCCACCAAGACGCGCACGCCGCACCAGGAACCCGTCCTGAAAGGCTTCCTCTCCGAGGTTGTCAGTGTTGTGCATAGCGGCGTCCAGATGCAGACGACCGCGTGGATCGAACGTCAGATCAGCCGCGGCCGGGGCGCTAACTGCATCCCCCAGGCCGAGGATGAATGCGGTATTTACGGTGTACTTAATGCCTTTCACGTTCTGTCCCTCCCGTCATTGAAATTGGCAGGAACAGAAGCTACCGGGGCCGAATGGCAGCCCCGTTACGTCCGGAAGACGCTCCGTTTACATGACACGCAGAGCGCGAGAACGGTCATGCCGACGTCATCACGGCGCCAGGCGTGACGGTCGGTGTCATCCTGAGCGTGCCGATGGCCCTGCTGTGTGCCTCGAACACCGCCCCGAACCGTCTGGTTCGGACCCTCAGCCGGACTATCGTGGCCACCATGCGCACCATCCCGGAACTGGTCTGGGCGCTGATCTTCGTCGTCGCGGTCGGGCTCGGCCCGCTGGCCGGGATCCTGGCCATCATCATGGACACCATCGGCTTTTGCGCGCGCTTCTTCTCCGAGCGCGTGGAGGAGGTCTCGAAGGGGCCGTCCGAGGCGCTGACCTCCACCGGCGGGGGCCGGCTCTCGGTGATCTTCGGCGCCATCCTCCCCGAGTCGATGGCCTCGATGACCGCGACCAGTCTGTACGGCGTGGAAAAGGCGATCCGCTCGGCCGTGGTGCTGGGTCTGGTCGGCGCCGGCGGGATCGGGGTAGAGCTTTCCACCGCGATGCGCATGTTCCAGTTCGACCAGGCACTGACCATCATCCTGGTGATCCTGGTCGTTGTTATCGGTTTCGAGCAGATCTCCTCGGCCATCCGCCGCCGCGTGATCTGACCACCGGAACACGCCCTTTATGTGTACCTCAGTCGCGCAGGTGCTCGTTGACGAAGCGGGTCACGCGGACCATGGCATCGCGCGCGGCCAGGTCATCGGCAAAAGTGCGGTTGTCGCCGTTGCGGAAGTCGAAGCCGCGACCCACGCCCGGGTACTCGATCCACGTGACGTCGCCACCACGATCCTCGAGCCCGTCGGCGGCCATCTTTGCGGTCCGGTGGCGCTGGTACTGCTCCTCGTCCCCGATCAGGATCATCACCGGGATCTCCAGCTGATTGAATTCGCTGGCATAACGATACACCTGGTGGGGTTCGCCCAGGTTGGGGTCCTGCACATGCGGGTAATAGCCCGCCCAGCAGGCCACGTCGTCCACCTGGCGTTCATGGGTCACCGTGACCTTGAGGGTCTTGTACCCGCCCCGGGTGATCGACACCAGGCAGGCGCGGTCGCCGAGGATGTCTTCCCGCGCCAGCAGCTCGTCCAGACCGCGGTCCAGATCCCCTTCCAGTTCGTAGTCGTGGTCCAGCGGGTGGGTCTCGATGAAACGACCGGTATAGAGATCCGGCGCCAGCACCACGAATCCGCGCGCGGCCAGGCGTTTCACGTGCAGCTCGGCCAGATGGTCCAGCCCGCGCCGCCCGTGCGACCACAGGATGGCCGGATAGTCCTCGCCGTCGGCCGGGCGCGCGACCATCGCCGGAACGATCACGCCGTCACGCTCGTATTCCAGGCGTTCAACCTCGACCTCGTGGTTCTCGATGTCGGGATTCAGCTGGCCTTCCTGCCACCAGCCATCGTCCCACCACCACTGGCCGTCGCCGGTCTGCGCCTCGTTGGCTGCCAGCGGCCCTGCCATCATGCCGGCCAGAAACGCGCCCGCGATACCCCGTACCATTGCTCCCTTCATGCTCTTCCCCCGCTGGTTGCAGCTCATGGTTCACTTCGCATCGAAAGATAGACGCAACGGACCGCCTTCGCCGTCCATGACGCCCGACCCTTGCGCGCGGCCCCGGTATCCGCTAGTATCCGCGATCTTTCGTCCCGACCCGAACATCTGGAGTAGCCCCGATGTCCCGAGTATGTCAGGTGACGGGCAAGCGCCCGGCTACCGGTAACAATGTCTCGCATTCCCAGCGGAAGACGCGGCGTCGCTTCCTGCCGAACCTGCACACCCATCGTTTCTGGGTGGAAAGCGAAAAGCGGTTCGTGAAGCTGCGCCTGAGCAGCAAGGGCATGCGCATCATCGACAAGCGCGGCATCGAGGCAGTCCTGGCCGACTGCCGGGCCCGCGGCGAAAAGGTCTAAGGAGGCAGCACGATGGCAGCCAAGAATCAGGGGCGCGAAAAGATCCGGCTGGTCTCCAGCGCCGGCACGGGTCACTTCTACACCACGTCCAAGAACAAGCGGAACATGCCCGAAAAGATGGAGATCAAGAAGTTCGATCCCGTCATCCGCCAGCACGTGATGTACAAGGAAGCCAAGATCAAGTAAGCGCGGCCCGTCGCGCGCATGAAAAAGCCCGGCCATGCCGGGCTTTTTTGTGGCCGGACTTCGAGCGGGGCGGGGTCAGCTGTCGCCGCCCTGCGCCTCCACCACGTCCTCGGCCCAGCGGGTCATCAGCCTGCCCCAGCGATGGGCCGTGGCCGGATCCAGCTCGATCTTGGTGTAACGTTCACCATCGCGGATAATGACCCGCAGCAGGGGCATCCCGGAGTCGTGCAGGATCTGGCGCAGCTCCACGATCTCCCCGAACGGCGCGTTGATGGAATCCATGTCGCGTTTCCTCTTGTTGCGGCCCGTGTCCCGCAGGAAGGACCGATCCACATCGTTTGCAGACAATAAGCATGCAGCCAATTTTTGTCGGACGGCAACCCATTTTCGATGGCGAGGAACGCACCATCGGGTTCGAACTGTTGTTCCGGGCCGGGGCCAATGCCAGCGAGGCCAACGTGGTGGACGGCGATCTCGCGACCTCCGACCTGCTGCACAGCGCCTTCATCGACATCGGCATGGAGAACCTCGTCGGGGAACACCTCGCGTTCGTGAACCTGCCGCGCGGCTTCCTCGATCACGAGGTCCTGCAAAGCCTGCCGCCCGAACAGGTAGTGCTCGAGATCCTCGAGGACATCGTGGTGGACGACGAGGTCATCGCCGCCGTGCGCCGGCTGAAGGAACACGGCTTCCGCATCGCCCTCGACGATTACCAGTTCCGCGAACAGGACTCGCCCCTGATCGAGCTGGCGGACATCGTGAAACTGGACCTGCTGGCGTTCGATGGCGACAGCCTGCGCGCCGAGATCGAGCGCCTGCGACCCTTCAACGTGGAGCTGCTGGCGGAAAAGGTCGAGGACGCCGCTACCTACGCGACCTGCCGCGAGCTGGGCTTCCTGTACTACCAGGGCTTTTTCCTGTCCTACCCCAACGTGGTGGAGGGCCAGCGCCTGGAGCAGCTGGAAGTCGGCCTGCTGCAGCTGATCGAGAAACTGCAGGATCCGGAGATGTCGGCCGAGCAGCTGGCCGCACAGATCAATGCCCACCCCGATCTGGCCATCCATGTGCTGCGCCAGGCCAACAGCCCGTTGCTGCGACACCGCCGTCCGATCGAGACCCTGCGCGAGGCGATCGTGCTGCTGGGGACCGACCGCGTGCGCTCGCTGGCGATGGTTGCCGCCCTGCGCACCAGCACCCCGCAGCGCCAGGGCCTGGAACAGGTCATGATCCGGGCACGCATGGCCGCGCTGCTCGCCGCGCCTTCGGGCGTGCCGAACGAGTCCGAGCGCTACTTCACCCTCGGCCTGCTGTCGGGGCTGGACCGGGTGCTGGGCATTCCGCTGCACCGGGTACTGGGCGAGCTCAATCTGAGCCCGGCAATGGAGGATGCCCTGCTGGAGCACAGCGGGGAGCTGGGCGCCGTACCCCGGATTATCGAGACCTTCGAAGACCCGGATCGCCGGTTCCCGTTCGAGGTTTCGCCGGTGTCACCCCAGGTTGCCGGGCGACTGTACATGGAAGCGGTACGCTGGACGGAGAGCATGCTGGTGGAGATGCAGGGAGCGAGCAGCACATGACCATTGATCTGGATACACGCCTGATACCGGCGGATACCGCATCCGCAGAGCCCGCAGACCTGAGCCTGCGGCCCGCGAACGATCCGGGTATCCGCTGCGCGGGAGCGAACGGCACGACCCTGGCGATCGACCCGGGGCTGGCCTCGCTGGACCCCGCCCCGCCGGAGGAACGCTGGTTCGCCGGGCCGGCGAGCAGCGCCCCGTCCGGAGCAGGGGGCGTCTACCGGATGGTCTGCGGCGACGTCCTGTTCATTGCGCGGGAAGGCCCCGACGACGACCTGCGCGAACGCACCCGGGACGTATACCGGGACCTGGTCGCGGCCTGCCGCGAGGCGGGTTATCCGTACCTGCTGCGCATGTGGAACTTCTTTGGCCGCATCCACGAGCCGGAGCAGGGGCTGGAACGCTATCAGGCCTTCTGCACCGGGCGCGCCGAGGCCCTGGAGGCCCTGGAGATCCCGCTGGGCGGCATGCCCGCCGCCACCGCGATCGGGTCCGACCACGCCGGCCTGTTCGTGCACGCCATCGCCGCGCGCGAACCCGGAACTCCGGTGGAGAACCCGCGCCAGGTCAGCGCGTACCACTACCCCGAACGCTACAGCCCCAAAAGCCCCAGCTTCGCCCGCGCCACCCGCATCGAGACGCCGCGCGGCCCGATGCTGCTGATCTCCGGCACCGCCAGCATCACCGGGCACGAGAGCCGGCACCCGGGTGATATCGCCGCGCAGACTCGCGAGACCCTGGCCAACCTGGACACCCTGCATGCCGAGGGTGGCGCCGATCTGCCCGGGCTGCGCTGGCTGCGGGTCTATCTGCGCCACCCGGAGCATCGCGACACCGTGGAGGCGATCCTGCGCGAGCACTACGGTGAACGGACTCCGCCGGTGCAATGGGTACGCGGCGATGTCTGCCGCCAGGAGCTGCTGATCGAGATCGAGGGCGTGCATGCCTGAGCTGCCGGAGGTGGAGACCACCCGGCGCGGCCTCGAACCCCTGCTTCGCGAACGGCGCATCCTGCAACTCGAAGTTCGCGACGCGCGGCTGCGCTGGCCGGTCCCGGCGGATCTCCCGGCACGGATCGCCGGCGCCACCGTGCGCAGCCTGCGGCGGCGGGCGAAGTACCTGCTGCTGGATACCGATGCTACCGGACTGCTGCTGCATCTGGGGATGTCGGGCAGCCTGCGCCACTGCCCCCCGGATACGCCGCTGCGGCGCCACGATCACCTGCGCCTGATGCTGGACAACGGCAGCGAGATCCGCCTGCACGATCCGCGACGCTTCGGCTGCTGCCTGCCACTGGATCCCGCGCCGGACGGCGGCCCCGCCACCCATCCGCTGCTGGAGGGTCTGGGGCCGGAACCGCTGGAGGCGGACATGGACGGCGACTACCTGTTCCGGCGCAGCCGCGGCCGCCGTGGCCCGGTCAAGGCCTTTCTGATGGATCAGGCCACGGTGGTCGGCGTTGGCAACATCTACGCCACCGAGGCACTGTTTCTGGCGGGTGTGCGCCCCGGCCGCGCGGCCGGCCGCGTGACCCGCGCGGAATACCAGCGCCTGGCCGAACACGTAAAGGCCGTACTCGCCGCTGCCATCGAGCGCGGCGGCACGACCCTGCGCGATTTCCTGCGCGAGGACGGCAGCCATGGCTACTTCCGTCAGGAACTGCAGGTCTACGGGCGCGCCGGGGAGCCCTGCCGGGTCTGCGGCACGCCGATCCGCACCCGCAGCGTGGGTCAGCGGGCCAGCGCCTACTGCCCGAGCTGCCAGCGCTGACCCGGGGCTCAGCGGCTCAGCGTTCGAAGACGCGCGCCTCGCCCTCGCCGCGCGGATCCGACGCGGCCTCCAGCCGTCCGGCCGCGCGCTCCCACAGCACCGCCTGCATGTCGCCGAACGGGCGCACCTGCGGGGTCAGACGATGGCCACGCTGCACCAGCTTGCCGCGCAGCTCGGTGTCGAAGGCCCCGGTCTCGAATTCGACCCGGTCGGGCAGGTACTGGTGGTGCCAGCGCGGGGCCTCCACCACCTCGTCGATCGGCCGACCGTCGACCACGCCGAGGATGCCGTGCAGCACCATGGTGATGATGCGGCTGCCCCCCGGCGTGCCGAGAATGGCCACGCGATCGCCGGTGTCCACGAAGGTGGGACTCATGGACGACAGCGGCCGCCGCTGCGGGGCGATGGCATTGGCCTCGAAGCCGATCAGGCCGTAGGCGTTGGGCTCGCCCGGCTTGGCGGAGAAGTCGTCCATCTCGTTGTTCAGCAGGACGCCGGTGCCCGGGACCACATAGCCGGAGCCGAACGGGTAATTCAGTGTCAGGGTCGCGGCCACGCGGTTGCCATCGGCATCCATCACCGAGAAATGCGTGGTCTGCGGGCTCTCCGCCGCGCCATCGATCCCCGGACGATTCCCTGGCTCCACCACCGGCGGCAGGCCGTCGCTGGGCGTCGCCTGGTCGGGGTGGATGCCGGCGCGCAGGCCGGCCGCGTAATCGCGTGACAGCAGCCGCTGCAGCGGCATGTCGACATGATCCGGATCGCCCAGGTACTCGGCGCGGTCACGGTAGGCCCGGCGCATCGCCTCCAGGATCAGATGAATGCGGCCGTCCTCCTCCATCGCATCCAGATCGTGGAAGGACAGGATGTTGAGGATCTGGCCGATGGCCACGCCCCCGGAAGACGGCGGCGCGGCGGTCACGATCTCGGCGCCGTTCCACTCCAGGCGCACCGGATCGCGCTCCACCACCTCGTAACCCGCGAGGTCCTCGGTGCTCCAGATCCCTCCGGCCTCGCGCACGCCCTCCACCAGGGTCTGTGCCAGCTCGCCGGTGTAAAAGCCGTCACGGCCCTCGGCGGCGAGGCGCCGCAGGGTATCGGCCAGATCCGGCTGCACCAGCTCCGTGCCGGCCTCCGGCGGCCCGCCGTCGCGCAGGAAGATCCCTGCGGCATCGGCGCCGTCGCGCAGCGCCTGATGCCGGAACTCGGCCATCTGCTGATAACGCGGCCCGACGGTCACGCCTTCCTCCGCCAGGCGAATCGCCGGGGCCAGGCTGCGTTCCAGCGACAGCGCACCGTACTCCGTCGCCAGATGATCCATGCCCGCCGGCATCCCCGGGATACCCGCGGCCAGCACCCCGTCCAGCGACAGCCCGTCGACAACCTCGCCGTCCTCGTCCAGGTACATGTCGCGATCGGCCGCGGCGGGCGCGGTCTCGCGCGCATCGAGCATCAGCGTGCGGTCGCTGTCCGCCTCGTGCAGCAGAAAGAAGCCCCCGCCGCCCAGCCCGGAGCCATAGGGCTCCGCGACACCCAACGCCGCGGTGATCGCCACCGCCGCATCGAACGCATTGCCGCCGTCGGCGAGGATCGCCTCGCCGGCCGCGGTGGCCTCGGGATGGGCGGTGGCGACGGCATGTTCGCCGGGCGTATCGGCAGACGTGTCGGCGGGCCCGGCAACGACCGGGGAGGCCAGCGGGGACGCAAGCAGCCCGAACAGCGTGACGGTCAGGAGGTGGCGCCGCATGACAGGCCGCCCCGGCTATTTCGCCGCCATCAGGGCTTCGTATTTCGCCATCAGCTGCTCGCGGGTCTCCTTGTGGTCCGGATCCAGGGGGATGCAGTCCACCGGGCAGACCTGCTGGCACTGCGGCTCGTCGTAGTGCCCCACGCACTCGGTGCACAGGTTGGGATCGATCTCGTAGATCTCGTCGCCCGGGTAGATGGCCTCGTTCGGGCACTCGGGTTCGCAGACGTCACAATTGATGCATTCGTCGGTGATCATCAGGGCCATGGCTTTTCCTCCTCGGGCCAGGAAGGGGTGCGAGCGGTCAGTCGGCCACCCCGGGATCCCGGGCCAGCATGCGCGCCACCCCGGGGCTCACGAATTTTGAGACATCGCCGCCCAGGCGCGCGATTTCCCGTACCAGACTGGACGAGACAAAGCTGTATTCCTCTGCGGGTGTCAGGAACAGGGTTTCGACCTCGGGCGCGAGCTGACGGTTCATGGCCGCCAGCTGGAATTCGTGCTCGAAGTCGGAAACCGCACGCAGGCCGCGCAGGATCACCGTGGCCTGCTGTTCGCGCACGAAATGGGCCAGCAGGGAGTCGAACCCGATCACCTCCACCCGCGGAACATCCTTCAGGGCCTCGCGGGTCAGCTCCACGCGGGTCTCCAGCGGGAACGCCGGGCTCTTGCCGGGGTTCGCGGCCACCGCCACCACCACCCGGTCGAACAGGCAGGCGCCGCGACGCACGATGTCGGTGTGCCCGTGAGTAACGGGATCGAAGGTCCCGGGATAGATGGCGGTAATCGGCATGCGGCTCGCAGACAGTCCGGTTCGGGGGCGCCATTACACCGCAACCCGCCGCCCGAGGGAAACTCGCCGGTCGCCGGCGGACCGACAGGCGCGTACATAGATCAGTGTTTCCCTAGCCGCTACACTGCGGCGCACACACACGCCGGGCCGACCGGGAGACACGCATGACCGACGACTACCGCCCGCCGCTGGCCGACTACTGGGACGAACTGGAATCCCGTTACGGCGGCGGCTTCAACTTCCAGCAGATCAGCCGCGAGGAACTGGATCAGCTGATCGGGCACCTGCGCCAGGCCGTGAACCAGGACCCGCAGGTGACCGAGGTGGAAAAACAGAACCTCGCCCTGGTGCTCAAGCACGCCGAGGAAAGCCGCAAGCGGCGCAAGGGCTGAGTACCCCGGGGCCCTGCCGGTTCGCGTGCGAGCACGCTCCCACAGATGGATTGATGGGGCGACGGGGCGATGCAACCGGAAAGGTGGGAGCCTGCTTGCAGGCGAACCAGGCGTGCGAGCGCGCTCCCGCAGACGGGGCGATGCAACCAGATAATGTAGGAGCCTGCTTGCAGGCGAAAGAGCCAGCCTCAGCGGTCGATCAGACTGCGGATCACCTCGCCGGCGGCGGTCAGGCCGAACAGCGCCGGCAGATAGGAGATGGTGCCGTTGACCGAGCGCGGCCGCCCGCCCAGCGGCCCGTCCACCGGCCGGTGCTCGGTGCCCTTGCTCGGGTTCTCGATGGAGAACACCACCGGATAGTCCAGGCGCGCATCCAGCCGCCGCAGGCGCTTGCGCATCTGCCGCGCCAGCGGGCATACCCGGGTGCCGTCCAGCGGCCCCACGCGCACCGCGCGCGGGTCGATGCGGCCGCCGGCCCCCATGGCCGAGATGACCCGCACCCCGCGAGCCTGCGCGCCGGCCACCAGGGCGGCCTTGCAGGCGATGGAATCGATTGCGTCCAGCACGTAATCGGCATCCTCCGGGATCAGCTCCGCGACCGTGTCCGGGTTGAGGAACTCGCGCCGGACGGTCACCGCGATCGCCGGATCGATGTCGCGGATGCGTTCGGCCATCACGTCGGTCTTGGGATGCTGCACCGTGGAGCGCAGGGCCACCAGCTGGCGATTGAGATTGGACGGCGCGACCACATCGTGGTCGACCAGGGTCATGCGGCCGACCCCGGCACGGGCGACGGCCTCCGCGGCATAGCTGCCAACCCCGCCCAGCCCGGCAATGAAGACATGCCGGTCGCGCAGGCCGGCAGTGACATCCGCCCCCAGCAGGAGATCGGTGCGTTCGGTATAGGCGTCGTGTGGCAGTTCGTCAGTGCCGCTCATTGGTCCGGACCGTATCCAGCCGGAAAACCCGGCGTGCATTCCGGGTTGTGAGTATAGCGGTACTGACGGGGTCCGTGTTGCGCAAACGCGCCACGGCCGCGTTGACCCCGGCGATCATCGCCGGTTCGTTGCGCTCGCCGCGATGCCCGGCCAGCGGCTGGTCCGGCGCGTCGGTCTCCAGCACCAGGGCCTCCTCCGGCAGGTCGCGCACGATCCGCTGCAGGCGCCGCGCACGATCGAAGGTCACCGGCCCGCCGAACCCCAGCACGCAGCCCAGATCCACCGCCTGTCGCGCCTGCTGTTCGCTGCCGGAGAAGCTGTGCAGGATGGCGGTCACGCCCGGGTGCTGGCGCAGCCCCTTGAGGATCGCATCCACCGCGCGCCGGCAGTGCAGGATCACCGGCAGGTCGTGGTTATGCGCGATGGCCAGCTGCGCGGTGTAGAACCGCCACTGGGTATCGAAGTCGAGCCCCGCCACGAAGCCGTCGAGCCCGGTCTCGCCCACCGCCACCGCCTGCGGATCGGCATCCAGGGCGGCGTCCAGGGCGTCCAGGTCGGCATCGGCGTGCTGTTCGAGAAACACCGGATGCAGGCCGCGGGCCACGTACAGCCCCGGCTCGCGCCGGGTCAGGGCATCCATGTCCGCCCAGCGCTCGCGGGTCACGCCGGGCAGGACCATCTGCGTGACCCCGGCGGCGCGGGCACGATCCAGCACCGCCGGGCGGTCCGGATCGAACGGATCCAGATCGAGATGGACGTGGGTGTCGAACAGCTCCACGCCGCCGGCCCCCGGGCTACGGGCTGGGGTAGGTGTAACGGGCGTGGATGTCCTCGATGGCCTGCAGGATCTCGTCCGACAGCGCCACGTTCACCGAGTCGATGTTCTCGCGCAGCTGTTCCATCGTGGTCGCCCCGATCAGGTTGCTGGTCACGAACGGCTGGCGGTTGACGAAGGCCAGCGCCAGCTGGGTCGGCGTCAGCCCGTGGTCCTCGGCCAGCCGGGCGTATTCCTCGGTGGACGCCAGCGCCTGCGGATTGCTGTAGCGCTGGAAGCGCTCGTACAGCGTGAGGCGCGCCCCCTCGGGCTTGCGTCCGTCGCGATACTTGCCGGAGAGCATGCCGAAGGCCAGCGGGGAGTAGGCCAGCAGGCCCGCATCCTCGCGGATCGCCATCTCGGCGAGACCGGCCTCGAAGCTGCGGTTCAGCAGGCTGTAGGGGTTCTGGATGGAAACGATGCGCTCGGCCAGCCCGCGCTCGTGCTGGCGCAGCCATTCCATGAAACCCCAGGGCGTCTCGTTGGAGATGCCGATGTAGCGCACCCGCCCGCTGGCGACCACGTCCTTCAGCGCGGCGGCGGTCTCCTCGATCGGCGTGGCCCGGTCGTCCGGATCGTGGACGTAGCCCAGCTTGCCGAAGAAGTTGGTCGAGCGCGCCGGCCAGTGCACCTGATAGAGGTCGATGCAGTCGGTCTGCAGGCGTTCCAGGCTGGCATCGACGGCCTGTTCGACGTGCTCGCGGGTCAGCTGCGTGCCGCCGCGCAGATAGTCCATGCCCGGCCCGGCGACCTTGGAGGCCAGCACCACGCGGTCGCGGCAGCCGCGCGAGCGCAGCCAGTTGCCGATGTAGCGCTCGGTCAGCCCCTGGGTCTCGGCCCGCGGCGGCACCGGGTACATCTCCGCGGCATCGATCAGGTTGATGCCGCGCTCCAGCGCATAGTCCAGCTGCTCGAAGGCCTCGTCCTCGGTGTTCTGTTCGCCCCAGGTCATGGTGCCCAGGCCGATCAGGCTCACGTCGATGCCGGTGCGTCCCAGCTTGCGATACTCCATGCCTCTCCCCTGCCCCGGCGGGGCGTTGTCAGGTGAACAGCGTCAGCACGCCGGTGTAGGCGTACAGACGGTTGGAAAAGATTTCACCGTTGGCGAAGAAGCCCACCAGCGGCACGTCCCCCAGGGCCCGCTGCACGGTGCCCAGCTCCACGTCCGCGTGCACGAACTGATGCCGTCCGCGCCCCAGACAGGACACGTAGATCGCCCCGCGGATCCCTTCCGGGCACTGCTCACGGATCTGCTGCAGCATGCGCTCCAGGTCCTCGTGCGCCGACTGGCCGTCGCGGCGCACGAACAGCACCCGTGACCCCTGCTCCAGGGTCTCGCCCACGGCCAGTAGCTCCTGGTCCATATCGACGCCGGTGATATTGCGCACGCGATAGTCCCCGGTATCCGATGCGGGGATGGGGAACCCGATCTGGATGTACCCAAGGGCCCGCTTCAGATCGCGCGAAAGCACGTCGCCGATGATCCGCCGGAACGCCGGCAGCGCCGGCTCGCCGTTCAGGCGCACCACGATGTTGCGCCAGGTCTCGGTCAGCTCGTGCTGCCCGGGCAGCGGGGTGCAGCCCTGGGTGTGGCGGGCCACCAGCGGCACGTCGTCGCGCAGCACGATACCGGTGATCCCCGAGCTCATCACGCCATCGGCGATCTGGACCGCGTCGTCCGCGCCGGAGTTGATCCCGCCGGTCGCGAACCATGCGGTCTCTTCGCCGATACGGGTCAGGATCCCCTCCACGTCTTCCAGGCGCGGATCGGCGTTGAGAATCAGTCGCGCCGGCGTGGCCGGATCGACAAAGCCCTCAAGGGCCCGGGTCAGTTCATCGAAGGACCGCACCGGATGCCGGATCAGGCGCACGGAGTCCGCCGGGAACTCCCCGACCATCAGGGTGACGGCGGGCCCGTCGTAGAACTCGTGCTGGCGGCCCATCACCGCGATGCCCATGCCGCCGACGAAATGGTCGATCGGCCGCCGGCGGCCCAGCTCGCGCAGCAGCAGCCGGGCGTTACGCGCGATCTCGTCGGAGATGCAGATGAAACCCACGCGCACGCGGCCGTCCGGGGCCGGCGACAGCTCGCCAAGCTGACCGGCGAGTTCGGCGGCCAGTGTCCGGGGCTCGTCGCCTGTGGCACTGGCACAGAGGAAAGGTTCGGTCGCGCTCATAGTCCGAGATGCTCCAGCATGCTGAGGGCCTCGTTGTCCTCGACCGGAATACCGACCTCCGCCCGCATGTGTTCGTTCCCGACAAACTCCAGACGGGCGTGATGCCGCGTGTCCAGCTCTTCCTGGAACCAGGCGATCTCCGAGGGGTGCACCACGTGCTCGCCGCGCACCAGATGCCGCGCCAGCACCGCGTCCTCGCGGATGTCGAGGAACAGCGGCTGCGGCAGCTCCAGCGGCAGAACATGGGTTTGCACCAGCCATTCCACCGGGGTCGCGCCCCGACCGGCCGGCAGACGACGGCTGTCGATGCGGAAATGTCCGCCTCCTCCGGGCTGCTTGAGCAGCTCCTCCAGCCAGTCGCCGGAAAATCCCCGGTGCACGATCAGCGAGCGCCCGGTGTAGCGGGCGCGGAAACGCTCCATCTGGCGCGCCGGACGCGGGCCGAACAATCCGAACACGGCAACTCCGTAATCTCGGGAACAGGCAGGCAATCCTATCCGAAAGCGGCGGCGCGTTGAAAAAGAGCGCCCCGGCGCCGTGCGATCCGCAGCAACAAAAAGGGCCGCGACCCGAAGGTCGCGGCCCCTGCAACGGGCCCGCAGCCCGCGCCATGCACTCGCGATCAGCCGCGACGCGCCAGCATGTCGTGGATGATCGGGGCAAGGATGACTTCCATGGCCAGAGCCATCTTGCCGCCGGGCACCACGATGGTGTTGCGCCGGGACATGAACGAGTCCGGGATCATGTTCAGCAGGTAGGGGAAGTCCACGCCGAACTTCTTGGGATCGCTGAAGCGGATCACCACCATGCTCTCGTCCGGGGTGGGGATGTCGCGGGCGATGAACGGGTTGGAGGTATCCACCGTCGGCACGCGCTGGAAGTTGATGTCGGTACGCGAGAACTGCGGGGTAATGTAGTTCACGTAATCCGGCATGCGCCGCAGGATCGTGTCCACGGTCGCCTCGGCAGAGTAACCGCGCTCGAGGTTGTCACGGAAGATCTTCTGGATCCACTCGAGGTTCACGATCGGCACCACGCCGATACCCAGATCGACATGCTGCGAGGCATCGATGTTGCCGTCCGCCACCAGCCCGTGCAGGCCTTCGTAGAACATCAGGTCGGAACCCGGCTCGATCTCTTCCCACGGGGTGAACTCGCCCGGACCGAGGTTGGTGCCGAGACGCTGGTTGTGTTGCTCGGCTTCCTCGTCGGAATGCAGGTAGTAGCGCTTCTCGCCCTGGCCGGTCTCGCCGTAGGTCTTGAACAGATCCTCGATGCGGTCGAACAGGTTGGCCTCGGGGCCGAAGTGGGAGAAATGCGGGTTCCCCTCGTCGGCCGCCTTCTGCATGGCTTCCTTCATCGCCTTGCGGTCATAGCGATGGAAGCTGTCGCCCTCGATCACCACGGGGTTGATCTGCTCACGGCGGAAGATCGACTCGAACGAGCGCTTCACGGTGGAGGTGCCGGCACCCGAAGAACCGGTGACGGCGATCACGGGATGTTTCTGGGACATGAGAGTCTCTCCTTACGCAATCAAGCGTTACAAACGTCAGCAAATCGGGGTCAGAAGACCAGATTGATCATGAACATGGCCACCACGCCGAACAGGATCGTCATGATGCTGCCGGCCTTCATGTAGTCCTTCACCCGGTAGCCGCCGGGGCCCATGATCAGGGCGTTCACCTGGTGGGTCGGGATCAGGAACGAGTTGGAGGTGGCGATGGCCACGGTGATCGCGAACACGCGCGGGTCGGCGTCCATGCCCGCGGCCTGGGCCGCGGTCGCGAAACTGATGGCCAGAGGCACCAGCAACACGGTCGCGCCCACGTTGGACATGACCAGGGTAAAGAATGTGGCCAGCGCGAAGATCGTGGCCTGCAGCACCCAGGGTGGCACGGTGCCCAGCATGTCCAGGGTGTTCTGCGCGATCCAGGCCGCGGTGCCGGTATTCTCCACCGCCATGCCCAGAGGGATCAGCGAGGCCAGCAGGAACACGGTCTTCCAGCTGATGGAATTGTAGGCGTCGTCCAGGCTCAGCACGCCGGTCAGGATCATGCCCATGGCCCCAGTCAGCAACGCGATCGACAGCTGCAGGTCGGTGAACAGGATCAGCGACACTGCCACCGCGAGGAAGCCCAGCGCGTGCGGGACCTTGCTCGGGCGCAGCTCCTCGCGCGGGTAGTCCGAGGTGATCACGACGAAGTCGCGGTCCTTCTCCAGACGCGCCAGCGAGGTCCAGGTGGTGTGCACCACCAGGATGTCGCCCGGCTCCAGCGGGATGTCGCGCAGGCCCTCGCGGTAGACCTCGCCACCGCGCTGCATGCGCATCACCGAGAGCCCGTAGGTCTGACGCATGGCGACCTCGGTCACCGTCTTGCCGGCGAGGTTGGACCCCGGCGAGATCGCGACCTCGGCGATCCCGGACTGGGAGGAGTCCAGGGCGCTGGCGAACACGTCCAGGTCGCTGGACGGCGCGTGTTTCAGGTTCCGGCCCAGCTCCTCCATGCGCCGCGGGCTGGCCAGCACCGCCAGGCGCGAATTGGGCTGAATCTCGTAGCCGGTCCAGGGCGCCATGCGCAGCTCGTCACGCGCATGCGAACCGACGATCGCCACACCGGTCTCGCGTTCGACATCGGCCACGGTCCGGCCCACCAGCGGATCGCTCTCGGCGATGCGCACCTCGTGGATCTCGTAGGACAGGCCGTAGACCCGCTGGAAATAGTCCCGCGTGCCTTCGGTCGCGGTCGGCTGCGCGCCCACCGACGGCAGGACGTAGCGCCCCAGCAGCACGAAATAGACGATCACCGTGGCCAGCAGCGCCAGGCCGATGGGCGTGACATCGAACAGCTCGAAACGCTCCATGCCATCCGGCAGCAGATCGTTCAGCAGGATCAACGGGCTGGAACCGACCAGGGTGATGGTTCCACCCACGATCGCGGCGAAGCCCATTGGCATCAGCAGGCGCGACAGCGGGATACCCAGACGGCTGGAGATGCGGCTCATCACCGGCATGAACAGCGCCGCCGCACCAATGTTCTGCATGAAACTGGAGATCACGCCGACCGTGCCCGACACCGTGGGGATGATGCGTTTCTCCCCGGTGCCACCCACGCGCATGATGAAACTGGCGACCTTGTGCATCACGCCGGTCTTGTCGAGCCCGGCGCCGATGATCATCACCGCGATGATCGAGATCACCGCATTGGAGGCAAACCCGCTGAACAACTCGTCCTGCGCCACCAGCTCGCCGAGCTCGGGCAGCAGCGGCACCACGCCGAACACCAGCGGGATCAGCCCGATCAGGACCATCACCAGGATCGCGGCCAGATCGACCCGCACGATCTCGGAGACGAACAGGAAGATGGTGAAGGCGAGCAGGCCCAGCACCACGATCATTTCGGTGGTCAGCGTCAGATTTTCCATGAACCGCCAGTCCTGAAGGAGCAAGGCCGGCGGAATCAGTCCGCCGGCACGGGAAGAACGGGTGCATCGTCCGGTCACGACACCGCGCGGAGCACCGGGCCACGCTGGCCGGGCGGAACTCCGCAGACAACACCCATTCCGCAGACAACACCCATTGAAAGCGCGCGATTATTCCATCCCGGCGGGCCGGACGCAAAAACGGGCCCGTGCCGAAGGCGTGCGCAGGCCGTGTCCCCTCCGGTATGCTGGGGAAATCGATCGAGAAGGAGAAACCGCCATGGCCGAAGCGGCGTCCACCGACAACCAGCCCCAGTTTCGCACCATCGTCGTCGCCACCGACGGCTCGGAATACAGCACCGCCGCGGAGAACGTGGCCCTGGAGCTGGCCGGCCGCTGCGGGGCACGTCTGCGGATCGTGCGCATCATCCCGACCGACACCCAGCACGACGCCCTCTCGCCGCGGCGCAGCCACGACGCCAGCGTCGCGGCCCAGGGTGACCTGGATACGCTGGAGAAACGCGCCCGCGAGGCAGGCCTGGAAGTCTCCGCCATCCTGCGCCACGGGGTCGACCGGCATCAGGAGATCGTCAGCGTGGCGGAAGAGCACGAAGCCGACCTGATCGTGATTGGCCGGCGCACCCGCGGCGAGATGGCCCGCCTCATGGTGGGCGACGCCACCGCCAAGGTGATCGGACTCGCGCCGTGTAACGTGATGGTCGTCCCGCGCGACACCGAAGCCCCGCGCCAGGGCCTGCTGGTAGGGACCGACGGTTCCGAACTGGGCGACAAGGCCGCGCGTGCGGCCGTGGAGCTCGCGCAGCACTGCAGCCTGCCGCTGACCGTGGCCTCGGTCGCCGTGCCCGGACAGAGCGAGGCCCGGCGCCAGGAGGGCGTGGACGCGATCCAGCGGCTGCAGGGCGAGGCCCGCGAAGCGGGCGTGGAAACCGATGCGCTGTTCGAGGAAGGCCGCCCGGAGGTCACCCTGATCGAGATCGCGGAGCGCCAGCATCGCGACCTGATCGTGCTGGGCAGCCATGGCCGCACCGGGCTCAAGCGGCTGCTGATGGGCTCGGTCTCCGAACGCGTCGTCGGTCAGGCGCGCTGCCCGGTCCTGGTGGTCAAGAAGAAGGGCTGAGCCGCCGCTTCACTCCGCCGGGGCGGGGGCCTCGGTGCGCCGGTACACCAGATCCGCCACTGCATGCCCGCGCTGCAGCCCGCGGCGCTCGAATTTGGTCTCGGGGCGCCAGGCCGGGCGTTCCGGGCGCGGCACCGGGCCGTCCGGCGCGAACCACTCGGTCGCCCCGGCCATCACCTCCTGCATGTGTTCGGCGTAGTCCGCCCAGTCGGTGGCCAGATGCAGCCAGCCGCCGGGCCGGATCCAGCCCGCCAGCGCGCGCACGAACCTCGGCTGAACCAGGCGGCGCTTGTGATGGCGCTTCTTGTGCCAGGGGTCGGGGAAATACACCTGCACGGTGTCCAGGCTGGCCGGCGCGAAATGCGCCTCCAGCAGCTCCACCGCGTCGCGGTCGGAGACCCGCAGGTTGGTCAGCCCCCGACGCTCGATTTCGCCCAGCAGGTGCCCCACTCCGGGGCGATGCACCTCGGTGCCGATGAAATCCCGCTCCGGCGCCGCCGCGGCCTGTTCGGCCAGGCTGTCGCCGTCGCCAAAGCCGATCTCCAGGGTCACCGGCGCCTCGCGGCCGAAGACCGCTGCCAGATCCAGCGCCCCGGCGTCGGGCGCCGGATCCAGGCCGAAGCGCGGCCAGAGCTCATCCAGTGCGCGCTGCTGGCCCGTGGTCAGACGCCCCTCGCGGCGCACGAACGAGCGAACCCGGCGATGGTGCGCCGGGCGCCCCCCGTCCCCGTCAGCGGGCCGGTTGTCGTGCGATTCGTGCGGGGCCGTCATGAGCCGGCGAAGAACAGTCCGGTCTCCGGCGAGGAGGCCGAGGCATAGCGCCGTGCCGGCATGCGTCCGGCGCGCCAGGCCTCGCGGCCCGCCACGATCGCGTGACGCATAGCACGGGCCATGCGCACCGGATCGTCGGCCGCGGCGATGGCGGTGTTCATCAGCACGCCGTCGCAGCCCAGCTCCATCGCGATGGCCGCATCCGACGCCGTGCCCACACCCGCGTCCACCAGCACCGGTACCGACACGTTTTCCACGATCTCGCGGATGTTGTAGCGGTTCTGGATCCCCAGACCCGAGCCGATCGGCGCGGCCAGCGGCATGATCGCGCGGCAGCCGATATCCTCCAGACGTTTCGCCAGCAGCGGATCGTCGGTGGTGTACACCATCACCTCGAAGCCCTCGTTCACCAGGATCTCGGCGGCCTTCACCGTCTCGAACACGTCCGGGTACAGGGTCTTCTCGTCGCCCAGCACCTCCAGCTTGACCAGGTTGTGCCCGTCGAGCAGCTCGCGCGCCAGCCGGCAGGTACGCACCGCGTCCTCGGCGGAATAGCAGCCGGCGGTGTTCGGCAGCAGGGTGTAGCGATCCGGCGGGACCACGTCGAGCAGGTTCGGCTCGTCGGGATTCTGGCCGATGTTGGTGCGGCGAATGGCCACGGTCACGATCTCGGCACCGCTGGCCTCGATCGCCTCGCGAGTCTGCTCCAGATCGCGGTACTTGCCCGTACCCACCAGCAGGCGGGACTCGAAACGGCGCTCGCCGACGTGAAACGGATCGTCGGCGGATCCGGCGGCCATCTGGCTCATGCATGCTCCTCGGTTAACGGTTGCGGGTGCGGATACAACTGCGGGCAAGAATATCAGCCACCGCCGATGGCCTGAACGACCTCGACACGATCACCCTCCTGCAACCGCCGCTCGGCGTGCTCGCTGCGGGGCACCAGGGTCTCGTTCACCTCCACGGCCAGTCGCCGACCGCCAAAGCCGCGCTGCCGGATCAGGTCCGCCACCGTCGGCGGCTCCTGATCCGAAGAGATTTCGCAGGTTTCTCCGTTCAACTTGATCTGCATGGGTCATACCGTCGGTGATTCGGGCATTGAGCCGGGGCGCGTACGCGCATACAATTCGTGGCCAGGCGGGTGTAGTTCAATGGTAGAACATCAGCTTCCCAAGCTGAGAACGTGGGTTCGATTCCCATCACCCGCTCCATCCCTTGCTCGTTCCCGGCTTCGTTCTGTCGGCGGCATTCTACCAGCTTGCCGCGCCGCGTCGGCGTATGCCTTCTTCCCAAAACAGAACTGGACTCTGTCCAATTCGCTGTTATATGTTGGAGATATGAGCACCCGAACCCCCCAACCCGATCTGCTGGGAATCGACGACGCGCGCGCCCTGCTGCGCGATTACCGCATCTCGCCGACCGAACAGCGAATCGAGATCGTCCGAGTGCTGTTCGCCCGCAACCAGCACCTCAGCGCCGACCACATCCTCGCGCAGCTCACGCGCCAGGAGTCGCGCGTGTCCAAGGCCACGGTGTACAACACCCTCAAGCTGTTCGCCGAGAAGGGCCTAGTGCGCGAAGTGATCGTCGACCCGTCGCGGGTCTTCTACGACTCCAACCGCGCCCCGCACCACCACCTGTTCCACGTGGACAGCGGCCAGCTCGAGGACGTGGAACCGGCCCAGGTACAGGTGAACGACCTGCCGCCGCTGCCCGAAGGTACCGACGTGCTCAGCGTGGACGTCATCGTCCGCGTCGGCCCGAGGCAGAGCTCCGACGAAAACTGATCTCCGAAAGCGCCCGCTATGCCGGGAGACGCCCCGTCGCCGGCCCGGGGCATTGTTGGTAACGCCCCGCTTCGCTATGATGTCGCGCTCAGCCGACGTAGCTCAGCAGGTAGAGCAATCGATTCGTAATCGATAGGTCGGGGGTTCAATTCCCTCCGTCGGCACCAGACCAGAGAAAAGGGCCGGCACTGCGTGTGCCGGCCCTTTTTCCGTTCCAGCTTCGTTCAGCGGATTCCCGCCGGCAGGGACTACTCCCCCGCGGCACGCTCGGCGAACCGCGCCAGCAGGGCATCCATGGTGGTGAAATGGCGCTGGTACCAGGGAATGATCTCGTCATCCAGCGCCGAGAGCAGATCCGCGCCCCGCATCGACCCGTCCTCCAGCCCCGCCAGCAGGGCTTCCCAGCGCGCCAGATGGGCCGCATGTTCCTGCCGGTGGTAGTCCTTCTGCGGAAAACCGACCCGCTCCATCAGCTCGTCCTCGCGCGCGAAATGCTCGCGATTGAACTCGACGAAGGCCGCGAACGCCTCCCGTACCGCGTGGTCGTCGCCCTCCTCGCGGGCCCGGCCCACGGCTTCCAGCAACCGGGCGGCTTCGTGGTGATCATCGTTCATGAAGGCCTCCTCCAGCTCCGGGACCTTCAGGCTGCGCTGCACTTCACTCATGGCTCACTCCAGCATCGTCTACTCCTGCACCTGGCCCATCTCGCCTTCCACCACCAGACGCCGCCAGCGGAAGAAGCCCTCGAGGTCGACCCGGTACGGACCCGGGCCCATGTCGTCGGCCACATACACGTGGATGCCCTCGATCTGCGTCCTTGCGTACCCGTCCGTCGAGCGCGGTGCGCCCGGCTCGGCCACCGGCACACCCGCCTGGCCACCGCAGCAGCCGTGGCGGGCGGACAGCCGCAGCGTCATCGCGCCGCCCCGGCCGGCGAGCCAGTCGCGCGCCGCGTCACTGAGGGACACGGTGGTCACGTGCCCGGCGCCTCGTTGTGGGTCGGGAACCAGTGGCGCGCGCGATTCGCGATGCGCACCAGCGCCAGCATCAGCGGCACCTCCACCAGCACGCCAACGACCGTCACCAGCGCCGCACCGGACTGCAGGCCGAACATCGCGATCGCGGCCGCCACGGCCAGCTCGAAGAAGTTACTGGCGCCGATCATCGCACCGGGGGCCGCCACCGCGTGGCGCACACGCCACGCCTTCGCCCAGTAATACGCAATGTAGAACACCAGGAAGGTCTGGATGATCAGCGGAACGGCGATCAGGGCGATATGCCCCGGATTCGCCAGGATGCGCTCGCCCTGAAACGCGAACAGCAGGACCAGCGTCACCAGCAACCCGATGGGCGTGACCGGGCCGATGCGTTTCATGAAGACGTTGTCGAACCGCTCGATGCCCTTTCTGCGGAGCAGCCAGATACGTGACAGGTAGCCGGCCGCGAACGGGATCACGATGTACAGCAGCACCGACAGCGCGACCGTGTCCCACGGCACGTAGATATCGGAGATCCCCAGCAGCAGGACCACGATGGGCGCGAAGGCAAACAGCAGGATGATGTCGTTCACCGCCACCTGCACCAGGGTGTAGGCCGCATCGCCACGCGTGAGATAGCTCCAGACGAACACCATCGCGGTACACGGCGCGGCCCCCAGCAGGATCGCCCCGGCCAGGTACTCGCGGCCCAGATCCTCCGGGATCCAGGCGGCGTAGACCACCATGAAGAAGAACCAGGCGATCGCGAACATGGTGAACGGCTTGATCAGCCAGTTCACCGAGGTGGTGACGGTCAGGCCCTTCGGCTCGCGGCGCACGCCGAGGATGGCGGAGAAATCGATCTGCACCATCATCGGGTAGATCATCGCCCAGATGAGGATGGCCACCGGGATCGAGACCTGCGCGTACTCCCATTGCGACAGCGTCTCCGGCACCGCGGGGAAGAACTGCCCCAGCGCGACGCCCGCCACGATGCACAGCGCCACCCATACGCTCAGATAGCGCTCGAAGAGACCCATGCCTTCTTTCGCCGAGATCTCCTCGGCGGACTGGTTGCGATCGTTCATGTCAGCAGGAGGTCTCCACCCCGGAAAGCTCGCACTCGCCCTCCTCGGCCGCGCAGCAGTGCGCGGTCAGGTAGGCCACCAGATCCTGCATCGCGGCCAGATCCGCCCGGTAGCGCTGGTAACGCCCCTCCTGGGTCACGGTGACGAGGCCGGCCCGGGTCAGAGTCTTGAGGTGGAACGAAAGGTTGCTACGTGGCAGCTCCAGTTTCCGGGCGATCTCGCCGGCGACCAGCCCCTCGCGTCCGTGACCAACCAGCAGACGCACGATGTCCAGACGGACACCGGAGGCCAGCGACTCGAACATGGAGGTGGCGGTCAGCTTGTCCATTTTTCAATGGTTCAACGATTATTGAATCATTGTCAACAAGCGGGCGGACATCGGACCGGAATCCCTGATGGAACCGCCGCGCCGAAGAGGAAACGACAGGCGGGGGCAGGGGCCTCAGCGGGTGTCGCCGCGGACCACGGTGACGGGCGTGGCGGACTCGACCAGGACCCGGCCGGAGTGGCTCTCGTCGAAGCGCACGCGGATGTGGCGGTCGATCAGCAGTTCGTTGTCGACCCACTGCACCCGGTGACCCGGGGCGTTCGCGACCAGACGTATCTGCCCGTCGCACCCGGCCTGCACCACGACGACCTCGATATCCGCACCCAGGCGAAAGGAATCGCCAACCTGCAGGTCCAGGGTCTCCATCGCGGGCGGCGCGCCGGACTCAGCGGCCGCGGCCGTTCCCGCGGGAACGCCCCGAGGAGCCACCGCGCCGCGACCCGCCACGGCCGCCGCCGGGGCCGCCGCGCGGCTTGCGCTCGCGCGGTTGCGGCCGGGTCAGGTCCTGCGGCAGGGCGGCGCGGTCGATGTTCTCGGTGGGGATGCGCTCGCCCAGGTAGGACTCGATATCGGGCAGGTAGAACGCCGAGTCCTCGCAGCCGAAGCTGATCGCGTCGCCCTCGGCACCGGCGCGCGCAGTACGCCCGATGCGGTGCACGTAGTCCTCCCCGGACTGCGGCAGGTCGAAGTTGAACACATGCGTCACCTCGGGGATGTGCAGGCCGCGGGCCGCCACGTCGGTCGCCACCAGGAAGGTGTATTCACCCGCGGCGAAGCCCTCCAGCAGCTTCGAGCGCTTCTTCTGCGGCACGTCGCCCGAGAGCAACGCGGCGGCGTGGCCGTTGGCATTGAGCCAGTCGGCCACCTTCTCCGCTCCGTGTTTGGTATTGGAGAACACGATCGCCCGTTCCGGCGCCAGATCCCGCGCCAGCGCCAGCAGCAGCGGGATCTTCTCGTCGTTGGCCGGATAGTAGATGGTCTGGCGCACCCGGTCGGCGGTCAGGGTCTCCGCCTCGATCTGCACCTTCTCCGGGTTGTTCATGTGCTCGTAGGCCAGCTCCATCACCCGCCACGACAGGGTGGCGGAGAACAGCATGGACAGCCGTTCCTGCGGCGGGGCGCAGCGGCGCATCAGAAAACGCACGTCCTTGATGAATCCCAGGTCGAACATGCGGTCGGCCTCGTCCAGCACCACCACCTCGGTGTGCTTGAGCCCGAAGACCTTCTGCTTGAAGTAGTCGATGATGCGTCCCGGGGTACCGATCAGCACGTCGGCGCCGGCGGCCAGCGCCTCCCGCTGGCGATCGTAGTCGGTGCCGCCGTAGGCCAGTGCCAGCTTCAGGCCGGTATCGACGCCCAGCAGTTCGGCGTCGCGGTGGATCTGCACCGCCAGCTCGCGCGTCGGCGCGAGGATCAGGGCGCGCACGTCGGTGGCGCGACGGTGTTCCGCCGGGGCCTGGCGCAGCAGCCGATTGAAGGTCGCGATGAGGAACGCGGCGGTCTTGCCGGTTCCGGTCTGCGCCTGCCCGGCCACGTCGCGCCCCGCCAGGGCCACCGGCAGCGCCTGCGCCTGGATGGGAGTACAGGTATCGAATCCGGCACGCCGCAACCCCGCGCGCACCGCCTCGGGCAGATCGAAACGGTCGAATGCGGGCTGGGCGGGTTCGTGCGCGGCGTCTGTCATGGGGCTCCCGGGCGGGCTTCGCTGTTTTACTTGAACTTTCCCGTCATCTTCGTCGATAGTACGGCGTACGCGGCCCTGAAGAAGGCCGGTGCCAACCCAACGTCATGAGGACGCGGAGTGAGCGACAAGATCATTTATACATCGGACGCGAGTTTCGACGAGGACGTCCTGAAGTCCGACCAGCCGGTCCTGGTGGACTACTGGGCGGAATGGTGCGGTCCCTGCAAGATGATCGCGCCGATTCTGGACGAAATCGCCGAAGAATACGCCGGCAAGGTCAAGGTTGCCAAACTGAACATCGACGAGAACCCGTCGACGCCGCCCAAGTTCGGTATCCGCGGCATCCCGACGCTCATGCTGTTCAAGAACGGGGACGTGGAGGCCACCAAGGTGGGCGCCCTGTCCAAGTCGCAGCTGACCGCCTTCCTCGATCAGCACACCTGAGCGGAATCGCGGTTACCTTCCGTTGCGGGGCGGGCTTGCAACAGCCGCCCGCCCCGCTTAATATTCGAGCGTTTCGTCGGCGCCGGGCCTCTCCCGGGGTCGTCCCCTGCCCCGTCATCATTGCAATCCTGCGGCCATCCCCGGCCGCCGTTCATCCACGTTGAGCACAGCGCCCCACGCATGAATCTGACCGAACTGAAGCGGATGACCGCCGCCGACCTCGTTGGCCTCGCCGAAAACCAGGGCATCGAGAACATGTCCCGTGCCCGCAAGCAGGACATCATCTTTGCCCTGCTGAAGGCCCACGCGAAAAGCGGCGAGGCGATTTACGGCGACGGCGTACTGGAGATCCTCTCCGACGGCTTCGGCTTTTTGCGCAGCCCGGACGCCTCCTATCAGGCCGGCCCCGACGACGTCTACGTCTCCCCCAGCCAGATCCGCCGCTTCGGCCTGCGCACCGGCGACACGGTGGCCGGCAAGATCCGCCCGCCGAAGGACAACGAACGCTACTTCGCGCTGCTGAAGGTCTCGGAGATCAACTTCGAGCCGCCGGAAAATGCCAGACACAAGGTCCTGTTCGAGAACCTCACGCCGCTGCATGCCAACCATCGCATGCGCATGGAGCGGGGCAACGGCTCCACCGAGGACATCACCGCCCGCGTCATCGACATCGTCGCGCCGTTCGGCAAGGGCCAGCGCGGCCTGATCGTCTCGCCGCCCAAGGCCGGCAAGACCCTGATCCTGCAGAACATCGCCCAGAGCATCGCGACCAATTACCCGGAGTGCTATCTCATCGTCCTGCTGGTCGACGAACGGCCCGAGGAAGTGACCGAGATGGACCGCATGGTGCAGGGCGAGGTCGTCTCCTCCACCTTTGACGAACCGGCCCAGCGCCACGTGCAGGTGGCCGAGATGGTCATCGAGAAGGCCAAGCGCCTGGTGGAGCACCGCCGCGACGTGGTCATCCTCCTGGACTCGATCACCCGACTCGCCCGTGCCTACAACACCGTTGCCCCCAGCTCCGGCAAGGTGCTCACCGGCGGCGTCGATGCCAACGCCCTGCACCGGCCCAAGCGTTTCTTCGGCGCCGCGCGCAATGTCGAGGAAGGCGGCAGCCTCACCATCCTCGCCACGGCCCTGGTGGACACCGGCTCCAAGATGGACGAGGTGATCTACGAGGAATTCAAGGGTACCGGCAACATGGAGGTGCACCTGGAGCGGCGCATCGCCGAGAAGCGCATCTACCCGGCGATCAACGTCAACCGTTCCGGCACCCGCCGCGAGGAACTGCTGACCGACCCGGAAGAGCTGCAGAAACTGTGGATCCTGCGGAAGTTCCTGCACGGCATGGACGACATCGAGGCGATGGAATTCCTGCTCGGCCGCATGCAGTCGTCGAAGACCAACAGCGAGTTCTTCGACCAGATGAAGCGCTCCTGAGGCGACGCCCTGACGCCCCGGCCCGGGCTCAGGCGCCGGCCGCCAGCGGCGCGAACTCCAGCAGACGGTCCAGCCGGCGCCACTGGCGCCGGCCCTCGGCATCGCGCAGGATCAGATACTCCGCGCCCCGGCGGGTGCGCAGATCCAGCGGCCACACCCGCGCCACCTCGTCGAGGCCCCGGTGGCGCCAGCGGATCCGCAGCGCCTCCCCGTGCATGATGCAAAGCTCCAGCTCGGAGTAGCGCGCGCAGGGGATGGGGACGTAATCCGCGGCCATCAGCCACCTTCCCTCTGAGCGTCGACCACGGGGATATCATCCTCGGTGGTCGTCAGGTGACGGAACACGATGGGCGAGCAGCACACGCCACAGTCCTCCACCCATTCATCCTCGTCACTCATCACATCCACCGTCGTCTCGCCCGGTTCTCCGCACCAGGGACAAGCAAACGCCACGAATTCGATCGGTCGGGTCATCGCGACACCTCCTCGACATCGTTGGCAGCCTCCGGCAGAAACCCCTCCAGGACATCATTGAGAAACTGCAGACCCTCCGTGGTGGTTCGCAGGACGCCGCTTCCGGCGGGATCCATCAGGCCGCGCTGGCGCGCACGCTCCAGCCCGGGCTCCAGTGCCTCCAGGGGCAGCCCGGTCCGCTCGCGGAACCGCGCCTCGGGCACGCCATCGACCAGCCGCAGGGCGTTCAGCATGAACTCGAACGGCCGCTCGCCGGGTGCCACCGGCGTATCCCGCCCGCCGGTCGGATCGGCGAGGTAGGCCTGCGGCTGGCGCGGTCGCACGCGGCGGATGATGGAGCCGTCGTGGACCTGCGTCAGCTTGCCGTGGGCACCGGCACCAATGCCGAGGTAGTCCCCGAAGGTCCAGTAGTTCAGGTTGTGCCGGCACGCTTCACCCGCCCTCGCGTAAGCGGACACTTCGTAGCGAGTATAGTCCGCCTCCGCGAGACGCAAGCTTCCGGCGGCAAAAAGTTCGGCCACGGTGTCATCCTCCGGCAGCTCCGGCGGGCGCGCGGCGAACAGCGTATTGGGCTCCAGGGTGAGCTGATACCAGGAAATGTGCTCCGGCTGCTGCGCGATCGCCGCCTCCAGATCCGCCATGCCCTGCGCCACCGTCTGCCCCGGCAGACCGAACATCAGATCCAGGTTGATCCGCTCGAAACCCGCCGCCCGGGCATGTTCCACCGCCGCGGCCGCCTCCTCCGGCCCGTGGATGCGACCGAGACGCTGCAGCATCGCGCCGTCGAAGCTCTGCACCCCCAGCGACAGCCGGTTGATCCCGGCCTCACGGTAGCCCTGGAAGAAATCACGATCGGCGGTGCCGGGATTCGCCTCCAGGGTGATCTCCACGTCCGGGCGCAGCGGCAGCAGCGACCGCAACCCGGACATCAGCTCCGCCATCGCCTCGGGCGGGAACAGGCTGGGCGTGCCGCCCCCGATGAACACGCTCTCGATGCGCCGCCCCCAGACCTCGGGCAGCTGCGCCTCCAGATCGCGCAGCAGCGCGGCCACGTAGTCGGCGAACGGGGGCTCGCCGCCGCGGGGTTCGTGAGAGTTGAAATCGCAGTACGGGCACTTGCGCACGCACCACGGCAGGTGGACGTACAGCGCCAGCGGGATCGGGGTATCGAAGCTCGGGGTCATGCCGGGAGCATAGCCCCCGGCTCAGCTCCCGGCACGTTCCCGCAGGGCCCGGGCCAGTTTCTCCAGCGCCCGGCCGCGATGGCTCAGGCGGTTCTTCTCGCTCGGCTCCAGCTCGGCCGAGGTGCAGCCATGCTCCGGCAGCTCGAACAGCGGGTCGTAGCCGAACCCGCCACCGCCGGACGGTGCCGATGCGATGCGCCCGCGCCACACGCCCTCGGCGATCAGCGGGGCGGGATCGTCGGCATGGCGCAGGAACACCACCACCGCGCGGAAGCCGGCGCCGCGACGCTCCGGCGGCACGTCCGCCAGCGCGTCCAGCAGCTTCGCGTTGTTGGCGGCATCGGCGCCGTCACCGCTCTCCCCGGCATAGCGCGAGGAATAGATACCCGGCTCGCCGCCCAGGGCATCCACCTCCAGCCCCGAGTCGTCGGCCACCGCCGCCAGCCCGGTGTGCCGGGCCGCGTTGCGTGCCTTCAGCAGCGCGTTCTCGACGAAGGTCAGGCCGGTCTCCTCGGCCTCCGGCACGCCCAGCCCGGTCTGCGTCACGACCTCCATGCCCAGCGGCTCCAGCAGCGCCGCCAGCTCGCTCCGCTTGCCCGGGTTGCCGGTGGCCAGGACCACGCGCTGCGCCGCCATTCCGCTCAGCCCTCGCCCAGGACCGCGCGTTGCGCGTCGATGATGGTACTCACACCCTTCTCGCCCAGATCCAGCATGCTGTCCAGTTCGTCGCGGCGGAAGGCATGGCCCTCGGCCGTGCCCTGGATCTCGATCACCCCGCCGGCCTCGTTCATCACCAGGTTCAGATCGGTCTCGGCCGCGGAGTCCTCGTCGTAGTCGAGGTCCAGCACCGGCGTTCCCTGGAAGATCCCCACGGACACCGCCGCGAGATGTCCGTGCAGCGGATCCTTCTTCAGCAGGCCGATCTCGCGCCCGTGCGCCACCGCGTCGCGCAGGGCCACGAAGGCACCACTGATCGAGGCCGTGCGCGTGCCGCCGTCGGCCTGGATCACGTCGCAGTCGACAATGATCTGGCGCTCGCCCAGCGCTTCCATGTCGACCACCGCGCGCAGGGCGCGACCGATCAGGCGCTGGATCTCCATGGTCCGTCCGCCCAGCTTGCCGCGGGCCGCCTCGCGCGCCATGCGGTCATGGGTGGAACGCGGCAGCATGCTGTACTCGGCGGTGACCCAGCCCTTGCCCTTGCCCTTGAGCCAGGGCGGCACGCGGGGCTCGATGGTGGCATTGCACAGCACCCGGGTGTCACCGAACTCCACCAGCACCGAACCTTCGGCGTGGCGGGTGAAGTGCCGGGTGAAACGGACCGGGCGCATCTCGTCGGGCTGTCGACCGCTGGGGCGCATGGCGATTCCTTGCTAAATTTGTCGGGCGCGCAGTATACGGGAGACCGGGGGTCGCGGGGCCAGCCCCACCCGGCCGATCCCGCCCCGCGCGCTCCGCCCCATCGGACTGACCCGCCATGCAGCGTTTCCGCATCCGCCTGGACATCTCCCCGGACATGATGGAGCAGTACTATTCCGGGCGCTCCACCACCGTATTCGCGATCTCCGAGGCCGGGGTCAGCGTGCAGTTCCCGGCGCGGCTGCTGCGCCCGTACATGACCCACGACGGAATCCACGGCCTTTTCGAACTGGTTACCGAAAATGACTACCGCCTGCGCGATTTTCGCCGCCTGGCTTGAAATCTCCCCGGAACGCCCCTACTTCGATTACTGAGTCAACAAGACACCCGATGAAGGAGGGGATAGCCATGAACATGATGCGTTACGAACCCTGGAGCCTGCTCAACCAGCTCTCGCGTGAACTCGGCCGCCTGCCCGACGTACCCGGCGACGAGGACTCGGTGAGCGCGGCCGACTGGAGCCCTGCGGTGGACATCCGCGAGGAGACCGATGCCTACGTGCTGCATGCCGACGTCCCGGGCGTGGATCCCAAGGACATCGAGCTGCACATGGAGAACGGCGTGCTGACCCTGCGTGGCGAACGCAAGTACGAAAACGCAGAAGAGAAGGAAGGCTACAAGCGCGTGGAGCGCATGCGTGGCACCTTCTTCCGCCGCTTCTCGCTGCCGGACACCGCCGATGCGGAGAACATCTCCGCGCGCAGCCAGAACGGCGTGCTGGAGGTTCGCATTCCCAAGCAGGCCAGGGTGCAGCCGCGCCGGATCGAGATCGAGAGCTGATCCGCAGCCCGGCAGCGTCCCCGGCCACGGCCGGGGCGCGAGCCTTCCAGCGGGCGCTGCCGGCGCGAGCGGGCAGCGCCTTTTGATTGGTGCCGGTAGCACCCGAATCCCGGGTATGATGGCCCGGGATTCGGGTGGTACCCGAACGCGAACGCATACACACCGGCTTCGCCGGTCGCCGAAAGGGTTCCGACTCGAGGCAGGAGATGGAATACAAGGATTACTACAAGATCCTGGGCGTGGACCGCAACGCCAGCCAGGACGACATCAAGAAGGCCTATCGCAAGCTGGCGCGCAAGTACCACCCCGACGTCAGTGACGACCCGCAGGCCGAGACGCGCATCAAGGAGGTCAACGAGGCCTACGAGGCCCTCGGGGACCCGGAAAAGCGCAAGGCCTACGACCAGCTGGGCGCCAACTGGCGCCAGGGGCAGGACTTCCGTCCGCCGCCGGGCTGGGACGGCTGGACCGGTGCGGGTGCCGGCGGCCGCGCACGGGGCGCCGGACCGGGTGCCGGCGGGGCCGATTTCGGCGGCTTCTCCGACTTCTTCGAGTCGATCTTTGGCGGCGGCGGCATGGGTGGCGGCGGTCGCCGGCGCGGCTTCGACGTGCGTGGTGCCGACCGCGAAGGCGCGGTGGAAGTGACCCTCGAACAGGCCATGCACGGCGCCGAGCTGTCGGTGACCGACCCGCGGGGGCGCCCGCAGCGCGTGCGCATCCCCGCCGGCGCCAAGGACGGCTCGCGGGTCCGGGTACGCGGCCAGGGCGACCCCGGCGTGGGCAACGGCGCCCCGGGCGACCTGCTGCTGGAGATCCGCATCAAGCCGGATCCCAACTACCGGGTGGAAGGGCGCGACCTGTACCGCGACATCCCGATCACCCCGTGGGAGGCCGCGCTGGGCGCCACGATCGAGGCGCCCACCCCGCACGGACCGGTCAACCTGAAGGTGCCGAAGGGCTCGCAGTCGGGCAAGCAGGTGCGCCTGAAGGGCAAGGGTCTGCCCGGCAAGACCCCGGGCGATCTGTATCTGCGGCTGATGATCCACGTGCCGCCGGAAGACGAAGCCGGCGACTGGTATGAAAAGATGGCGGAGTCATCCAGCTTCAACCCGCGCGAGCTGCTGGACGGCTGATCCCCCTCGCGCGCGACGCGCGGGATTCAGCCGGGCGTGTTGCGCTCCACCCAGCGGCTGCTGCCGTCGGCCAGGCGCTCGCGCTTCCAGAACGGGGCCTCGTGCTTGAGCCGCTCCAGGATGTCGCTGCAGGCATCGCGGGCGGCCGCGCGGTGCGCCGACCAGGTCGCCACCAGCACCAGCGCATCGCCCGGCCGCACCTCGCCCACGCGGTGCGCAACATGCACGCCCAGCAGGGGCCAGCGCTGCTGGGCGGCCTCCACGATGCGCTCCAGCTCCTGCTCGGTCATGCCCGGATAATGCTCCAGGAACAGCCCGGTCACGGCATCGTCCTCGTTGAAATCGCGCATGCGGCCGACGAACACGCTGGCCGCCCCGCGGGCCTCGGCGGGGATGTCCTGCTCCGCCACGCGCAGCACGTCCCAGGGGTCGAAATCCTCGGAGTGGATGGTCACGGTCATGCTCAGCCCCCGGTCACCGGCGGGAAAAAGGCGACCTCGTCGCCATCACGCACCGGGGTTTCGAGATCGGCGCGGGTCTGGTTGACCGCGCTCATCAGCCGCTGCGGCGGGGGTTCGCCATGCAGGTGCTCCCACAGGCCGGCCACGGTAGAACCCTCGGCCGGGAGTTCGGCCCGGTCGCCCTCACGGCCCAGTTCTTCGCGCAAACGCGCGAAATACAGCACTTTTACCGCCATGCAGCCCCTACACGTGTGGCTTTCAAACAAGCATTATAGCCGGATGACCGATTTCACTCATTTCGACGCCCACGGCCATGCCCACATGGTCGATGTCGGCGACAAGGCCGTCTCCCACCGCGTGGCCATCGCCGAAGGCCGCATCCGCATGCAGCCGGAGACCCTGCAGAAGGTCCGCGAAGGCAATCATTCCAAAGGGGATGTTCTGGGCATTGCCCGCATCGCCGGTATCATGGGGGCCAAGCGTACCGGGGACCTGATCCCGCTGTGCCATCCCATCGGACTCAGCCGCGTGGCGGTCGAATTCGATCTGGAAGATGACGCGGTCGTGGCCCGGGCAACCTGCGAAGTACATGCAGTCACCGGCGTGGAGATGGAGGCCCTGACTGCGGTCTCCGCCACCCTTCTGACCATCTACGATATGTGCAAGGCCGTGGACCGGGGCATGGTGCTGGAAACGGTCCGGCTTCTGGAAAAACACGGCGGTCGCAGCGGCAGCTGGAAGGCCCCCGACCCGCAAGGAGATTCCCGAACATGAAATGGATCAAGCGCCTGTTTGGCCTGATCGGCATCCTGATCCTCGTGGTGATCGTCGTCGCCGCGTATCTGCTGGTGACGTTCGACGCCAACGATTACAAGGAGCGCATCGAGGCCCAGGTGCACGAACAGACCGGGCGCGATCTGGAACTGGCCGGCGATGTCAGCCTGACGCTGTTCCCCACCCTCGGCCTGCGCCTGGAAGACGTGCGCTTCGGCAACGCCGAGGGCTTCGGCGACGAACCCTTCGCCGAGCTCGACGTGGTGGACGTGGCTGTCGCGGTCATGCCGCTGCTGCGCCGCGAGCTGGAAGTGCAACGGGTTGAAGGCGACGGCGTGCGCCTGAACCTGGCGCGCGACGAGGACGGCCGCAACAACTGGGACGACCTCGCTGCCCGCGCCGACGAGGCCCGTGACGAGGCCGTGACCGGCAACGAAGAAGAAGAACGCACCGCCACCGAATCGCGCCTGGCCATGGAACGGATCGATATCGCCGGCATCAGCCTGACCAACGCCCGCGTGGTGTGGGACGACCGCGAGACCGGGATGCGCGCGGTGCTGGACCCGTTCAGCCTGCAGGTGGGCCGCTTCCAGCCCGGCGTGGAGACCCGGCTGGAAATGTCCGCCGCGCTGGAGGCCGAGGGCGGCGCGCTGGAGCAGCCGCTCAGCACCACCATGGACCTGACCGGACTGGTCAACCTCGACCTGCTGAACAATCGCTATGCAGTGCGTCGCCTGGACCTCAACCTCGACGTGGAAGGCGGCCCGGTGCCGCAGCCGATGACCGTCATCTTCCGCAGCGACGTGGCGCTGGAGGTGGACGAAGACGACACCCGCCTGCGCATGGAGCGCCTGACGGTGGAGGCCTCCAGGGTGACCCTCACCGGGTTCGCCGAACTGGGTAACCTGCAGGGCGACCAGCCCCAGATGCGTGGCGAACTGCGCTCCAACACCTTCAACCTGCGCTCGGTCATGGACGATCTGGGGCTGGAAGCCCCGGCCACCGCGGATCCGGATGCCCTGCAACGGGTCGCGTTCGACCTTTCCGCGGCCGGTACGCCGGGCAACCTGGAACTGTCGCCGTTCCTGTTCACCCTCGACGACACGACCCTCAGCGGTGACGCCACGCTGGACACCACCGGCGAGCGCCCGCATTTCGGTTTCGACCTGCGCGGCAACGAGCTCAATGTCGACCGCTACCTCCCGCCGGAGGTCGAAGAGGCGCGCACCGGCGAAGCCAACGGCGCCCCCGACGAGGAAGAAGCCGAGGAGCTGCGTATCGAACTGCCGATGGAAGCCCTGCGTTCCGTCGACGTGGACGGCAGCCTGGCCCTCGATGGTCGCCTGATCCTGATGGGCCTGGAACTGCGCGACATCGCGCTGGACATCCGGGCGCGCGGCGGCGACTGGGTGATCGACCCGCTGTCCGCCACCGGCTACGACGGCGAACTGACCAGCCGCATCCAGCTGGACGCCTCGGGCAGCCAGCCGCGCTACGGCCTCACTACCGACCTGGCCGGCCTGGATATCGGCGCCCTGCTGGACGACCTGCAGGGTGACGACGCCATGCTGCTGGGCACCGGCAACCTCGCACTCGATATCACCACGCACGGCGAGGCGCTGTCCGACCTGCGAGCCAACCTCAACGGCGATGGCGACATGCGCTTCGAGGACGGCGCGGTGCGCGGCATCAACGTCGCCGACATCATCCGCCGCGCGGAGGCCCGCATCCGCGGCCGTGAATACGAGTCGGACGAGCCGCGGCAGACGGACTTCAGCGAGATCTCCGGCAGTTTCGAGATCGACAACGGCGTGGTCTCCAACAACGACCTGGAAGGCAACTCCCCGCTGCTGCGCGTACGCGGGGATGGCTCGGCCGACCTCAACGACGAATCGCTGGACTACCGCGTGGACACGACGCTCGTCGGCACCCTGGAAGGCCAGGGCGGACGTTCGCTGGAAGACCTGCGCGGCGTCCGCCTGCCGATCCGGATCAGCGGCACGTTCGACGACCCCAGCTTCCGCCTCGACCTCGAATCCATCCTGCGTGAACGCGCCGCCCAGGAGCTGGGCGTGGACGAGGACGAACTGCGCGACGAGGCCACCCGCCGCCTGATGGAGCGCCTCGGCGTCTCGCGCGACGAAGCGGACGAGGAAGAAGCAAACGACGAACAAGTCGAAGAAGCTGACGAAGACGAGGCAGACGAGGAAGACGAAGAGGCCGAACGCAGCCTCGAGCAGGAAGCGGAAGACCGCCTGCGGGAACTCCTCGAGTAAACCGGAGAACCCGGGGCACCCGCACTCGTTCAACCCGACCACGGACACCGACGCCCGGGCACATCGCCCCGGGCGTCGGTGCCTCCTCCCCGCCATCATGCAACCCTTTGCCCAACGCCTGCTGGACTGGTTCGACCGCAACGGTCGTCACGATCTCCCGTGGCAGCAACCGCGCACGCCCTACCGCGTATGGGTCTCCGAGATCATGCTGCAGCAGACCCGGGTCGAGACCGTCATCCCGTATTTCGAGCGCTTCACCGCGCGCTTCCCGGACGTGCAGAGCCTGGCGGCCGCCCCCGTGGACGACGTCCTCGCCCTGTGGGCGGGCCTGGGCTATTACGCCCGTGCCCGCAACCTGCACCGCTGCGCCCGGACCATCGTGGAAGACCACGACGGGCACTTCCCGCGCGAACGCGTGGCGCTGGAGGCCCTGCCCGGCATCGGCCGCTCCACCGCCGCCGCCATCCTCGCCCAGGCACACGACGCCCCCGAGGCCATCCTCGACGGCAACGCCAAGCGCGTACTCGCCCGCCACGCCGCGGTGGACGGCTGGCCCGGCAGCACCGCCAGCCAGAAAACCCTGTGGCGCGAGGCCGAGGCCCGCACCCCCGCCAGCCGCTGCGCCGACTACACCCAGGCGATCATGGATCTGGGCGCGCTGGTATGCACCCGCAGCCGCCCCGACTGCCTCGCCTGCCCGGTGGCCGAAGACTGCGGCGCCCGGCTGCAGGAACGCACCGCCGAGCTGCCGCACCCGCGGCCGAAGCGCGAACGCCCGACACGCACCCGCTGGGCCGCCCTGCTGCACGCGCCCGAAGGCATCTACCTGGAACAGCGCCCGCCCAGCGGCATCTGGGGCGGTCTGTACACCCTGCCCGAGGCCGAGGACCCGGAGCACCTGGAAGCCTGGGTGCGCACCCACTGGCCACACGCCGAGGCGCTGGAAGGCGACGCACTGAGCCACGGCTTCAGCCACTACCAGCTCGACCTGCGCGTGCAGCGCTACCGGCTCCCGGCGGGCGAGTGCGGGATCATGGATGCCCCCGGGGTGATCTGGTATAAACCGGACCAGTCGCGGCCGGCAGGCATCCCGGCCCCCATACAAGGCTTACTCCAAAGCGAAAAGGATTCCGGCCATGGCACGAACCGTTAACTGCGTAAAACTCGGCAAAGAGGCCGAAGGCCTGGACGTCCCGCCCTACCCGGGCGAGATGGGCAAGAAGATCTACCTCAACGTCTCCAAGGAAGCCTGGAACGCCTGGCTGAGCCACCAGACCATGCTCATCAACGAGTATCGCCTGACCCCGGTGGACCCCAAGGCGCGCAAGTTCCTGGAAGAGGAAATGGAGAAGTTCCTGTTCGGCGACGGCTCCGAAAAGCCCGAAGGCTTCGTCGACCCCAACCAGTCCTGAAGCCGGCGCCGGGGCGCACCCTTGACGTGAGCGCCCCGGACCGCTTTAATACTGCCCTTCGCCTCACGGCGAACCCCGCAACAAGTCAGTACTGGCCGGGTAGCTCAGTCGGTAGAGCAGGGGATTGAAAATCCCCGTGTCGGCGGTTCGATTCCGTCCCCGGCCACCATCATTTTCAAAGGCTTACGCGGCATTTGCCGCATCCCCGCTTCCAAGCCTTCGCCTCCGTGTAAGCACCATGTAAGCAATGCCGCTCCATCGGCCCCGGTGCTCGCTGGGCTTATCGCCGCACCATCCAGTTCACGAGCACCGCCACCGCGAATACCGCCAGCCCTACCATCACGGACATGGGCAGATTGATCGCCCACTCCAGCAGGCGAGAAAGGCCAACCCAACCCTCGATCTCCACAGGGGCTGGCACGTCCAGGCCAATGAATTCGAGCGCCAACCGGAAGGAGAGCGGCAACCACTCCCCTTCCTGAAGCCAGTACCAAACCTGATAACCCAGCACTCCCACCAACCACAGCCATCCGAACACAAAGGTGACCGAGACCAGCACCGCCGTCGCCTTGTCCCAGAAGTCTTGGATGGGTGGTTGTTCTTCGTATCGCATCCCGTCTCGACTACGGCTGGATCTCCGGGGCGGCCTCCTCCAGCACCCCCGCCAGTCGGTCGGCGCTATGCGCCACCATCTTCAGCAGTGCGGCGGTGTCGGGGTCGGTATGGCTGGCAATCGCCTTGCACCCGGCGCGGATCTCAAGCGCCAGGTCTCGCGCCTCCCCCAAGTCGAGAAGGTGCGCGGCGGGGGTGATAGCATCGGTGGTGCTCATGGCGTCTACTCCTGTGCAGTGACGTTGTGGGAAGCGCCCGGGGTAGCTGCAACTGCCTCGGGTGCGTTTTCAACGTAGCACCGGGGGCGCGCCGGTGTCACTGCGCCCCTAATCCTCCCGTCCCCCCTCGGGTTCCGACTTCACGTCCACTACGCGGCCGACTTGGCGCAGGGCGTCCAGGTGAAGCTGGCCGATGTTCACCTGTACACCGGGTCCCGTGTCGCCCCACTGCTGCGGTGACAACCGGCCCGCCAGCCATTTACGCAGGTCAGCCTGCTGCTTCACCTTCTGGAGCGCAGTCGCGTCCTCCTCGGCGTTGTCGGTGATCGCCAGGGCCTCATCCATCAAAGCACCGGCGGCCTCCTGTCTCGCACGGGTGAGCGCGTCCCTGCGCTGCGGGCGGTTGCACCAGGTGCTGAGGATCTGGCGGGAGATCCCCAGATCCTCAGCAATCGCCTTCAGCGTCCGGCCCTCGGCCACCTGCCCGAACACATAGGCTTCCCCTCCGGCCTTCCGGATGGTCGCGTGCGCGGCTCGGGTTATGGGTTTCGCTGCCATAGTCTCGGCCTCCTCACCATATCAAGGTCTCGTACTCATCCACCCGGCCATTCGGGTAAACGATGATCTCCCCGCCGGATTCTGTCACCACCGCCAGGGGGCAGCCCGCTCGGCGGGCCTGCTTCGCGTACACCGCATTTCTTGCCTTGACGTAGCGGTCCGCAATCCGTCGAAAAAGCTCGGGGGTCGGCTCCTCCGGATGCCATGTAGTGCGAAGCTTTCCATCAGGGAAGAAGTCGAAGTGGCACCAAAGGCGGCGGTCGAGTTTTTTCCGGTAGCGTGCTGGGGCTTCGTTACCGTTCGTGCTGTGCATCGCCATCGCGTTTTCCTCTCGTTGTTAGGTTGTTGTTAGCGTCCGAAATACCCTGTCCGGAGGTTAAATCCGGAGGTTGTGTCCGGAGGTCTGTACGGAATGGCCTCCCCGCCCCACCAACACCGGGGGGAACCGCGCCGTGAAGCCATTTCCGAGGTTGTACGGAATGCGTCCGGAGGTTCTTGTCCGGAATAAAGGCCCGTGTCCGGAGGTCCGGTTTCCTAGGGGAACCGGACCGGACGGACAGCTCCGGACAACGCTGGTGGAAATCACTGTTGAAAGGTGCGCACACGGTCCCCACCCCCGGTGTTGAAACGTTCGACAGGGCCGCCCGGTTCGGTCAGCTTCTTCACCACGTCCCCTACGGTGCTGCGGGACATCCCGACCGCATCGCACGCCTTCCGCCACTTGGCCAGGGGCACCCCTTCTCCGCCGTCCTCATCGGGGAAGGCTTCCAGGTCGCGGAGAAGGCGCAGCGCTTCCTGCTGGCGCTCACCCTTGCCCTTGGTGCCCTTCCGTGGTGGCTCGGTGTAGTCGGTGGGGATGAGCACCGCCGAGGAGACCGGCTCGCCGGTTTCGGGGTCCTCATAGTCCAGGTCTTGCGATTTCAGAGAGAACGCGAGCGGTTCAGGCTCCGGGGCGTCCTTCATCTTGGTGCAGGTCAGCCGGACAGTGCCGCTCGGGTCCTTGGCCATCCGGTACTCGGCATCCAGGGCGGCCAGCAGCGCCATCGCGCCTCGGGCGCGCTCTTGGTTGTTGTGGCCGGTGTGATGCACGACCAGCACCAGCGCCCCCCAGTCCGCCCGCAAGCGGTCGCAGTTCGCCACGAAGGCGTTCATGTCCTTGGTGCTGTTCTCGTCGCCACCACCGAAGGCCCGGGCGAGGGTGTCGATCACGATCAGGCTCGGAGGACCCACTTCGTCGGCAACCGCCTTCAGCGCAGCCCGCACGTAGGCAACGGTCTCCGAGTCGGTCAGGTTCGCCGGAACCGTCGACACGAACAGGTTGGAGAGGGCCTCCTCCTCGACGCCGTGAAACGCGGCCCAGGCGCGGATGCGCTGTTGAATGCCGTGGTGGCCTTCCCCCGCGATATACACCACGGGGCCGGACTCCACCTCGCGACCGCAAAACTCCCGCCCCGTTGCGACCGCGAGGGAGACACTGATGGCAAGGAAGCTCTTGAGGCTGGCGGGTGGGGCGAACACCTGCGCGACGCCTTGCCTCGGGAACAGGCCATGCACCAGCCACTCCAGCGGCGTGTGTTGCATGTCCGTGAAGCGGGTCAGCCGGAAAGCGCCTCGCTCCCATGGATGCCGTTCGTCCCGCTCCACGGCATCCAGGTCAGAAAAGTCCTCGCCCACCGCCACGGCACCGGGGTTACGGGCCGCCGCTTTCCGGATGCCGTCCCACAGGTATTGCACCGCTTTGGCCTCGTTTTGTCCCCGGTGATCCAGCGCCACCCGGAAAGCGTCCGAGTGCTTCAGCACCCCCAGCACCTCGGCGGGCTCCAGATCCTTTGCCAGCAGGGCGGTGGTGAGGCTCTGGAGCGCACGGGAACGGTCGCCCTCGAAATGCTCCGGCGGTTGGTCGCAGTCCTCCAGGAAGCGCAGCCATCCATCCGCCAGATCCAGCGCCGTGCGCTCGGGCACGTCCCCGGGGATCTGCGGTGGGGCCTTGGGCAGGCCGGAGTCCTCCCCGGTCCCCGCCTCGGGTCTTTCAGCGGGGCGGTACGTCGCCAGCAGTTCGGCCAGGTTGTGCACGGGCCGGGGCTCGAGGGGGAAGCCTTCGACGTGCGCCCCGGTGCCGGTCACGAAACGGGCCGCACCGCCCGCCGGGTATACCTCCACACCTCCGTGATTGAAAGCGCCGCCAACGCCCCCGTAGCAGAACACGCGGAAGCCTTCGCCGGACGGACTGACCTCGGTGTAGCTGCCGACCGCCTTGATGGTCTCCCATTCGGCCAGTTTGTCCGGGGCGATCTCCCCCGTGTGCGGGTCGCGCAGGCCGTCAAAGTCCAGCGCCACCAGGTCGGGGGCGTCCAGCCAGGCGTGCGTCAGCACCAGCCCAAGTCCATCGGTCTGCGGGCATTGGCGCAGGGCTTCCCGGGCCTCCTCGAAGCTGCCGCAATGATCCGGATTGGCAGTGCTGGCAGGCGCGAAGGGGTGGCGCGGCTGTAGCGGGACCTTGTCCTGCTTCGGTTGGCCGAAGGGCGTGACCTTGCCGCCCTTCTCACGGCGCCGGTACGGCACCCAGTGCGGCAGTGCCTTCAACGCCTCGGGGATGTTGTCCGGGTTCGGCTTGGCCGCCTTCACCACCACCGGGGCGGGGGTGGTATTCTGATTGCGCAGTCCCGTCACGTCTGCACCGGCCTCGCCCCATCCCCCGGGTGCGGGGCCACTCTTTTCCTCCAGCATCACTCACCCCCTGCGGCCTTGCGGCTCGGTACGGGGCGCGGTGGCATGGCCTCCGCTTTCGCCTTCAGCCGCTCCAGAGAGTCGGCAGGCCAGAGTAGCCGACCATTAGGAAGGCGGTCTGGCACCAGGCCGAAGTAGCTGCCACGGCGGCAGAGGTGAACTCGCAGGCTCTCGGGGGTAATGCCCACCCGATTGGCGAGCTCCGGGGTCGTCAGTGCACGGGTCTGGGTTTCCATGGTTCACCCCCGCACCGAACGCTGCGCTTGCTCCCACGCTTCGATCTCATCGAGCGGGACGCGAGCACAAGACGCACTAAATCGCACCGGGCGGGGGAAGCTGCGCTCCTGCATCCATCGGTACGCGGTGGCGCGGTGGATGCCGTAGCGTTGGCACACCTGCGGGATGGACAGGAAGGGCTGCCCGGCGGGTGGGGTGCTGTGATGTTTCAGGGGGGCGTTGCGGTCGGCAAGGGCTGCCGTCTGCGGAGTCGCGTTAGACATGATCGTTCCTCGTGTCTATGCCGACTCCGCAACCACGAAGGCAACCGGAGTCGGCGAGTTAGCCGAATCTCATGGTTTGCCCCTCGGTGGTTGCCCTCTTTCGTCAGCCAGGATCCGCCTCGGCGGTTGTCCCTCTGTGACGCGAGGATCACTTCGGTGCTTCACTCCATCTACCAACTTTGGCAGATGGATAGCTTTACGCTATAAGTTGCGACCTCTTGCTGTCAAGGCACGATTTGTTGCGCCTTGATTGCAACAGGGTGCGGACTACGCTTGGACTACTTCGCCACCCGTAGCCGTTCCCCGGTGCCGTACTCGGGCTGCTCAATTCCGGCCTGCTCCAGCATCCAGCCCTCGATGCGCACATGCCACTGCCGCAGCAGGTCGAGCGGACGGCGGCGGTAATGCTTCTCCGCGATGGCGCTCGGCTTGTGCCCCTGAATCTGCGCCACGATCCCCACCGGGCACTCCACCCACTCGGACAGGGTGCCGAAGCTGCGGCGCAGCCCGTGCAGTGTCACCGGGGGCAGCCCGGCAGCCTCTACGGCGCGGGTGTGCACTCGGGTTTGCGCTCCGATGCGCCCCGACTCACTTTGCGGACTGGAGAACACCCAGCCATTGCGCCGGGGCAGGGCCGCCAGCAGGGCCGCCACGTAGGGGGTGAGGGGGATGGTGCGCTCCCTCTCGGCCTTGTCGCGGATGGTGAGGGCGCGCCACTGGAAATCCACGTCATCCCACCGCAAGGCGGCCAGTTCCCCCGACCGCGCCCCGGTGAGCAGCAGCGTTTGCAGGTAGGCCGACGCCACCGGGTTGGCGATCCGCCGCACCCACTCGAACCAGGGGGGCAACTGCTCGCGCTGGAGCACGTCATCCCTCGGCTTCTGCCTTGGCACCTTGCGCCGCACCGCACCGGTCAGCAGCGCGCCGGGGTCCACCAGTCCTCGATAGTCGGGATGCTCGGCGGCCCAGTTCAGGAACGTGCGCAGCAGCCGGAAGGCACGGGCCGCGACGGCGGGGCGCTTCGCGCTCTCGGTTTCCATCCACCGGGCCAGCCGCTCGGCGGTGAGATCCCGCAGCCGCTCCCCCCGCAGGCTGTACAACGCACCGGCGGTGGTGGGCTGGCGGCTCCGGCGGCGGGGCTGCCCCGGCGCCGTCATGGCGCGTTCGTGGTCGTGCCGGTGCGCCTCGCTCCATTCGGCTTTGCGTTCGGCCACGTAGTCGGCCCAGGCGCCCCCCAGCGTCACCGTGGCCCGGGTGCGTTCCGCCCTTGCGGCCTCCGCCTCGGCGGCCTTGGCCTTCGCGTCATCCTCGGGGTGCACCCCCTGCCGCACCAGCTCCGCCAGCCGCCGGGCCTCGGCTCGGGCATCCTCCACGGTCTCGAAGTGCCCCACCGGGCCGATGGTGACGCGCAGGGAGCGCCCGTGCAGGCGGGACTGGAAAATATACGCCTTCGCACCGGCGGCGGTGACGCGCAGCCCCAGGCCGGGCGCCTCCGAATCCCACAGGAAGGCTTGACGGCGTTCAGGGGGGCAGGTGAACGCCTTCAACCGTTCACGGGTAAGCCGGACGCGAGTAGCATTGCTGGTAGCCATTGGAACCTCCGCACAGGTTCGGTGGTGAGCAGCCCTACCGGTGTTGGCGCACCGGTGGGGCTTTTTCGTTTTGCCCCCCTGCCCGATTTTCACGGGAAATTTTCGGGAAGGGGTCTGCTGGAGCGAAGGGGGTGGGTGTGTAGGGCTGCTGTGCTCCACCCACCCCCCGCCAGGGCCACCCCCGGGGGGTCATGTAAGCGCCGTGTAAGCACTGTGTAAGCAGATTCGGGCAATTTAGGTTGATTATCCCGCGTTAGCTTTGCGGCTGCAACGCAGGTAAATCACTGAAAGTGTTCGTTTTGACTAACCCCGGTTAATGCAGGAAACGGTGTAAGCGAGGGATTGAAAATCCCCGTGTCGGCGGTTCGATTCCGTCCCCGGCCACCATTTCCCTTTCCGCATTCCGCACACGACCCCCGGAGATATCCTCCGTTCGATGGGTTGCGATGCGCCCGTGCGCCGTTCAGCAGGCAAAATCGTACGGGTGTTCCGGTGGCTCGGCCGGGTGGATCCATGCGGAGCGGCCCCGGCTCCACTGCCAGGCGGCCCATGCCGCGGCGCAGGCGGCCACCGAATGGTCGCTGGCATCGGCGAAATCGAGCACCCCGTCCAGACCCTGCCGATCCAGCCAGGCCAGCAGGTCCCGTCGCGCGTCCGCCGCGTGCTTCATCGCCTTCAGGCTCTCGACCGAAACGCCGCCCAGCGCCATGGCCACCGTGGGATGTACCTCCGCCACGCGGGCATCCGGGCGCTCGGAGGCGAGCATGCGGCTGACCGCGACACCGCGCAGCGTCAGGTAGCTCATGCGCGGCGCGGAAGGCGCCATCACGGTGCCGGCCGGCAGACCGCATTGCACCGCCAGGCGGCGCAGGGACTGATCGGACGTGCGACTGCCCCCGGTGGGCGAGTACGACAGGGGTGCGTCCAGCCCCACCACCGCCGCAGCCGGCACACGATCCAGGATCGCCTGATCGTCCGCCCCCGCAAGCAGCTCCTGCAGCCGGAGCGCCCCGCCGCGCTCGGCGAAAACGGCGACGGACGTCTGCCCGGCACTCCCGGGCCCGGACAGGTCCACCCCGATGATCCACTGCCCCATGCGGTCTCCTTTGGCCGGCTTCGAACGCGCCAGGCTGCGAACGTTCTTCTTCGCTGTGGCACCATCGATGCCATGAGCGTTCGTCGTATCCTGCGTATGGGGCACCCCGACCTGCGTCGCGTGTGCGACCCGGTGGCCGATGGCGACTTCGACAGCCCGGGGCTGCAGGCCCTGGTGGACGACCTGGTGGACACCATGCACGCCAGCGAAGGGCTCGGCCTCGCCGCCGCCCAGATCGGCGACACCCGACGCGTGGCGGTGATCGAGATCCGGCCCGGCAACACGCGCTACCCCGATGCCGTACCCACCGGCCGCCTGGTGCTGGTGAACCCGGTGGTCACCGTGCTGGATCCAACGCCGCAACGCTACTGGGAAGGCTGCCTGTCCGTGCCCGGCCTGCGCGGCGAAGTCGCCCGGCCGCGCCACATCGCCGTTGATTACCACGAGCCCGACGGCACGCCCCGCCACCTGGAACCCGAAGGCTTCCTTGCCACCGTGTTCCAGCACGAGCTCGACCACCTCGACGGCACCCTGTTCATCGACCGGGTGACCGACACCACCCGCCTCGCCTTCCTCGAGGAATACCGCGAGTTCCACGCAGAAGCATAAGCCTCACGCCCGGTGCAACTTACGGCGCCGGGCACTTTATGGCGTCGACAAAAAGGAGAGCTTATGCCGCAATACCCTCGACAATGAGATGGCTAACGTCAGTACGCTGGCTTGCATGTTCAAAAGTGATTGCGCAGACATTGCCGCTGGCATCCACATCCAGGATGGTGTTTTCGTCCAGATCTTTCGATTCCGCAATGTCGCTGCTGCGGAACTCGATGTACAAAGTATCGCTGTCATCGAAATAGCTGACTTTCATGGCCGGAACCCCCGATCAAAAAATGCATTGTGAATCGTCTCGCCATCGTCCAGCAGAATCACCCGCAGGTACCGGCCTTCCATTGCCTCGATCCTGGCCCAGCGCCTTGTTCGGCCATCTGCCTGCACGTGCTCTCTCTCAGGATGCTGCACCACGTACTGGATCCATTCGTCCTTGATTCTCGCACGGTCCGGCCTGCCGCGAGTCGCCCGGAAGTATTTCGTTGTTTTCACCGATGTTTGTCCTTTCCTGCATCAATCGCTGGCATCGTCCCCGTCAGGTAACCGAGGCGCCAGGCTGACTATCACCCCTCTCACTCGACGGCACCCTGTTCATCGACCGGGTGACCGACACCACCCGCCTCGCCTTCCTCGAGGAATATTGCGAGTTCCACGCAGACGCATTGGGCTCACGCCCGGTGCAGGACCGGCCGGGCATTGCGGACAATCTCGGCCCCCAGTTCGTCCAGCAACGGATGGGCGGCCAGGCCAAGCAGGCCGTCGGTCAGGGGGTTCTCTCCGCCGCAGCGCACGCTCAGCTGCAGATGCGTGCCGCGCCCGCTCGCAGACAGCCGGTAGCAGCCCTCGCACGACAAGCCGGCCAGCGCGCGCCAGCCGAGCAGGCGCGGCGGGACGGCCACCAGCACCTCCACGTCGAACTCCAGCGGCACCCCGGCCACCCGCACACGCCAGCGGTAACGATCGGGCCCGACACGGGTGATGGACTCGATAGCCTCGCTGTACGCGGCGAACGCCTCGATCCGGGCCATCAGGTCGAACACCGCCTCCGGAGCGGCATCGATCTCCATCTCGTGGCGGATCACCGACATCGCGCACCGCCGCCGGATGCAGCCCGGGCGCGGGCCGGCGGCGCAGGCCCGGTCAGTCGTGCACGATGATGCGGGAGCCGGCGGCGTCGATGTCCACGCGGGAACTGGAGTAGTCGCAGGCCTTCGCGATGTCCTCCAGCGCCGGCATGTCATTGAGCTCCGCCAGACGATGCAGCAGGCTGCCGCCCTCGCAGTCACGCGGCATGCCGCCGTCGTCCAGCGTGCAGCCGAACTCGCCCCCGTTCACCGACCAGTCCATGTCGGGCGGCATATTCAGCACCACCGGTTCCTCGTGCATCACCTGGAACTTCGCCCGCATGGCGTTCCTGCCGTTTTCCCAGTCCAGGGCCGGCATGTTGTCTACGCTGCGCATGGTGTGCCTCCTTCGCGATTCCGCGAGGTCGCAACGGATTTACCGGAGCCTTTCCCTGCCCCTCTCCTTTGACGCTAGACCCGCCCCTCGCAACCGTCAAAGACGGGCCACCCATTCGGTGACGGCCGCCGCACCCTGCGCCCCCCGACCGGCACCCGCCCGGGCTCGCGGGTTCAGGCCTGCGCGGCCTCGCCAATGCGGCGGAGGAAGGGGGCCTGCGGCGGGCCGGTGACGATCAGCTCGTCCATGGCCCGGGTCATGGCCACGTAGAGCAGGCGGGCCTCTTCGGCCTCGCGCTCCTCGGCGGTGTCCATCTCGCCCAGGCCGGTCAGGGCCACCACGGGAAACTCCAGGCCCTTGCTGGAGTGCATGGTCACCATCTTCACCGTATCGGCCGGGGTGGCCGACTTCTGGCGATTGCGGTCCCCGAGGTTTTCCAGCGGGATGCCCTCACGCTCGAACACCGCGCGGATCTTGCCGGCGGCGGGCACGCGGCGGTGCAGCACGGCCATCTCGCTCCAGGGGCGGCCCTGTTCGTGCAGCCGCTTGAAATGCCCGGCGATGTATTCGATCTCCTGCGGCTGGGCGGGCAGAGGGATGATCGCGGGCTCCGGGCCTTCGCGACCCGCGCTTTCCGGCGGCACCAGCGGGATGCCGTCTTCCTCGGCCTCCTGCGGGTCCAGCAGTTCGCGGGCGAAACGGGTGGCCAGGTCCAGCACCTGGCGGGTGTTGCGGTAATTCACCCGCAGGATGGTGGTGCGCCCGCGGGCCTCCACGCCCACGCTGGAGAAGCTGAACCGGCTCTGGCTGCGGCCGTAGATCGACTGGGCGTCGTCGTACAGCACCAGCACCGAGTTGGTGTCCGGGTCGACCATCTGCGTGGCCAGCCGGAACCAGTGCGGCTCGAAGTCGTGGCCCTCGTCGATCATCACCGCGCCGTACTGCCCGCCGGGAATCTGCCCCTGGTCGACGCCGCCGATCACCTGCTGCACCAGCTGGTCGAAGAAGGCCCGCTTGTCCGTGTTATTCGGCGGTGGCGGCACGTTGTAGGTGCGCAACTGCGCGTGACACCAGCGATGGAAGTTGTACACCACCACCTGATCGCCCGCGCCCTTCTCCGCCAGGATGGCCTGCAGGCGGTCGGCCAGGGTGCGGTTGTAGCACAGCACCAGGATCGGCTTGCGCAGGGCCCGCGCCAGATGCAGGCAGCGGTAGACCAGGATCAGCGTCTTGCCCGCCCCGGCCGCGCCATGGATCACCCGGTGCCCGGTGCCCAGGCTGCGCGCCAGCTGCTCCTGCTGCAGGTCCATCACCCGCATCAGGTCCGGGAGCACTTCGGCCGGGGATTCGGTCTCGTCCGCGTCGGGCCCATCGTCGAACAGACTGCCCTGGCGGATGCGGATCTCCGGGAACAGGTGGCCGCGGATGCGGTCGATCTGCGGCAGCGACAACCGGTGCGGGAACTGCACAGTGAACATGTCCCACAGCCGCTTCTGGAAATTCTCCGGATCCTGGGACTCCGTCATCTCGTCGCGACAGATGACCCGATTGGCCGGAATCACCTCGCCCAGCTCCTGCTGCTCGAACTGCGCGCGGGTGATATTGGCCAGCACCACCCCGTGCCCGAACGGCAGCATCAACCGACCCTGCAGCGAAGACCCCGGCGGATGCACCAGCTGCGGATCGCGCTCCAGTGGCTTGATGACCTGATAGGCATACTGGCGCGCCTGCTCCAGCGGGTTGGGCACCACCTTCAGGCCCCGGTCCGTCAGGATGGTCGCCTCCTGGCGATCGATCTGCCGGATGGTCTCCAGCCGCCAGTCCTTCACCTCCAGGATCAGCAACCCACGCTGCGGGTGCAGCACGATGAAATCCGGATGCTCCGACCGCCCGCCCACCGGCACGTCGTACCAGCACAGGTAGTCATCCTCCAGGAAGTGCTCCAGGCGCCGCGCAAAGCGCTTCTCGCCCGACGTCATCCGTGGGAGGCAGCTGTTCAGCGAAGGTATGAGTGTTGTCACTTCCGGGGCTCTCCCAAAGTTGCGCGGAATGGCCCCCGCTCGTCGCGAAAGCCCCGCCACTGCAATCGATCTCTATCCCCCACTCCGGCCCGCGACCAAAGCAACTAGCGAGATCGACGCTGAACCACACATAGGCTATGGTTTCCACAAGCTGGCACGCAAGGATGCCGCGTCACCGATTCGCCCGGAGCCAGGAGGAGCCAACCATGGCCGAGCTACCCGAGTTCATTGAGTCAGGCGAACCCGCCCGGCTGATCCCCGTCACCGCCGACTCCAACAAAGAGCAACGAGCGGCCTCCATCGTCCTGGCGGCCATGCGAAGCATCTACGAACTCCGCCAAGCCATGCTGGGCTCCCTCAACGTCCGCGTCGGCAACCGTGCAAGGCTCGGAGCCTGGACCGAAGTCACGTTCAAGGAAGAGAAGAGCGCGAAATCCAGCTCCAAAAAGAACGACCGCCCCGACGGCCTGCTCGTCCTCGACACAGGGAAGAAGCGCTGGACCGCCCTGATCGAAGCCAAGATCGGCAATGCCGAAGTGGACGAGGAACAACTTCAGTCTTACCTCCAGCAGGCCCGCGCTCACAAGATCGACGCGGTCATCACCATCACCAATCAGTTCGTTGCCCAGCCAACCCACCACCCGATCAAGCTGCCGAAGAACCAGACGCGCAACGTCGAGCTCTATCACTGGTCCTGGATGTACATCCTCACGCAGGCCACCCTCCTGCTGGAGGCGGACGGGATCAGCTCACCCGACCAGCGCTTCATCCTCGAGGAAGTGATGAAGTGACCCCCTCGACGGCTGCACAGGTTATTGTGGGGCCAACAGGAGGGCATGATGAGCGAAGAAGCACCGGTGAAGCGGTGGACGGCGAAGCGCAAGACGGCCGTGGTGATGGACATCTTCAAGGGCAAGACCACAGTGGCGGAGGTGGCGCGCCAGCATGATCTGGCGGTGTCCGACGTCGAGAGCTGGATGGACGAGGCGCAGAAGAACATGGAGAACGGCTTCAAGTCCCGTCCGAAGGATCTGCGCGAGCAGTACGAGTCGGAGCTGCGCGAGACGCGGGAGGCGCTGGGTGAGGCCCACCT